>JAUXGI010000177.1 GCA_030622295.1 Planctomycetota bacterium | reverse complement strand
GGCCCTGTTGGGGTCATAAGAACCGATAACGGCTACCATCACCATGCCCATCAGGACGACTATGACGCTCATTACAATGAGAATCTCCACCAGGGTAAACCCGGCCTCTCCTGATGCAGGCCTCGCTTTTGTCTCAGATGTTCTCATACATCAGTGCTCTTTCAATAGGTCTTTCCGCGGTATCCCGGATTTCGGATCCGGGCCCTGGGACCAGAGGAAAAACTTCTGGTGAATCTCTTCCTCGTCCTCATCGTCCGCTTCCAGGATTTTCTCGTCGCGAGGGTCGTTGGGCAAATCCTTGTTTATCTCGAGGTTCCCATCTTCGTCCCGGACCCGATCATACACTATGGCATTGCCCCAACCATCAGTCATCGACTCCTCTTTTATGCCGAATTCATCCATGACCTCAAGAAACTTTTCATTATCAACCTTGTTCCCCTCCCCCATCTCACTGTCGGGGGGGAAAGTATCGTACTTGTTGTTATATCTCACTATGGCCTGCTCAAGCATGTTCAGTTTGCTCAACGTGGCCACCTTGTGGACCTCGTTCATGATGGCAGGGCCTATGGCCACGACCATCCCCATCAGCACAAGGATAATCGATATCACGATCATCAGTTCTACCAGAGTAAAGCCCCTGGTCGCGCCACATCTGTTTAAGTGCTTCATCATCCGGTCTCTTGAAAAGCGGCAACGAATATGCAAACAACTCAGTGACTGCAAAAAAACTATACCACCCGCTCAGCAGGCGGTCAAGCGGAATCCTCCCCCTCCGGTCGCCGCAATTTGCGTTCCGGCAGACCAGGAAAGACACTCCCCCGGAGACCCGCGGCGCTTCCTCTTAAGCCCCTTAACACGCAGGGCTTACAACTGTCAAACATTCGGCGTAACCGGCGCGGGGAGAAAGCGCATGTGCGCCCTTCCGAAATGTTGAATTTCTGGCCATCTCGGCGTTGAAATTCTCAACACCGGGCCCCGTGCCCGGCCTGAACCGTTGAGTTGCGCCGGACGCCCGCCGTGCTATAATATGCCCGCAATTACGCCGTCATTTGCCGCGAGGATTTCCCGTGAAACGAACAATTATGATGGCCTTCGTCTTGCTGACGCTTTGCTCCTGCGTGTTCCATCCTGACCATGACGATGACGCCGGACGGGAAAAGAGCATGGATGAACTCAAAGCCGACATTGCAAAAGCCGAAGAAGATATAAGACGATATGATGAGCAAATCACTTTACTGGAAAGTCAGATTGCCCGGATGGATGAGCAATTCGGCGAAGACGACCCCGCGGCGGCTGAACTGCGCAACGCCCTCGAAGAGGTGAAAGCCGCGAAGAGAAAACGCTCCGAAGAACTGGAAAGAATGAAAGCCGAACTCGCGTGCGAGGGGGTCAGACGCTGAGGAGGAGCGAAGCGACGGGAAGGGTCTGACTCCCCGAGCCTTGACAGGTTAGCCGTGTATCAGGACAGTTACCAACCGAAACTCAAATTCTACTGGGGCGGCAAGATGACCCCCGCCGTCCGCGCGCTCCTCATCATCAACGGCGCGGTCTTCGTCGGCCAGTTTCTTGCCGATTCTGTTCTTCCCCCCCACACGCTGGAGCGCCTGTTCGGCCTGAGCATAAACTCCTTCCGACCCTGGCAGTTAATCACCAGCATGTTTCTGCACTCCACCAAAGACCTGTTTCATATCATTTTCAATATGCTGTGGCTTTGGATGCTGGGCAAGGACGTCGAGCGTACGATACGAACAAAGAAGTTTCTCATCCTCTACCTTGCCGGAGGAGCGGTATCGGGCCTGTGCTGGATGGCGATATGCGCGATTCGCGACCCCAACGCCATCGCAATCGGCGCATCGGGGGCCGTCTTCTCCATACTGGTCGCCTACGCAATCCTCTTTCCCGACAGGCGCTTTTTCTTCTTCAAGGCACGGTATTTCGTCATCGGATTAATCGTCTTTGAAGTGCTGATGTCCGTCTTGGGCAGCGAGGACGGCGTGGCCCATGTGGCGCATGTCGGCGGTGCGGCGTTCGGATTCCTGTTCTTCAAGGGCGCGCCGCTCTGGCAAGACTTCGCCGCGAAAATGCGCCGGCGCAAGAAAAAGCAGGAGCGCCTCAAAGAACTCCAAATCCGCGCCAGGGTGGACGCCCTGCTCGACAAAATCAATCCCCGTGGCCTCGATTCGCTCACGGAGAAGGAGAAGGCATTTCTCAAGAAGGCCAGCCGCCGCTTCAAATGAGCCTTGAGTCCGACCCCTCATAATTCAATGACCATACGCCTCTACAACATATTCGCCGACATCACGGAAGAAGCACAAAGCCCACGCTTCTCCCTGCAAAAGGAACAGACGCTGACCGCAAAGGCTGCGGAGTGCCTCGGCATAAACGCAGCCGACGTCAAATCCCTCCGGGTCGTCCGCAGGGCGATAGACGCGCGGCACAGGCCGCGCTTCGTTTACACTCTGGATGTGAACCTGGGAGACCGCGAGCGAGACTTGTATGAAAACCTTCCCATGCATTCCGCGCGCGTCCTGGCACAGGAGAAAATCCTCGAACCCACCCCGGGACAGGAGCCCCTCACCGGCAGGCCCGTTGTGGTCGGCGCGGGGCCGGCGGGACTGTTCGCGGCGCTGACCCTGGCACGATGCGGCTACCGGCCTCTCGTCCTCGAGCGCGGCAAGCCGGTGGCGCAGCGTGTGGCGGACATCGCCGGATTCCATTCCAAAAGAGAACTCGACCCGGAGAGCAACCATCTCTTCGGCGAAGGCGGCGCGGGGACTTTCTCCGACGGCAAACTTACCACGCGCATCGACGACCTTCGCATCGCCGGTGTGCTGGCCACGCTGGTTGAGTGCGGCGCACCAGGGGAAATACTCTTCGACGCCAAACCGCACGTCGGCACTGACCGGCTGCGTGCCGTCCTGGTAAATCTTCGCAAGAAAATCGAAGCGCTCGGCGGCGAGTTCCGCTTTGAGACGAAGGTCGACGGCCTCAAGGTAAAGGGGAACGTCCTGGAACTGCTCTCCGGCGTGGAAAAGTTTGAGTCCGCCGCGGTGCTGCCGGCCACAGGCCACAGCGCGCGCGACACATACGAAATGCTCCGCGATGCCGGCGTAACGCTGGAACCGCGCGCGTTTCAGGTCGGCCTGCGCATAGAACACCCGCAGGAAATTATCAACACCGCGCAATACGGCAAGTGGAGCGGACACCCGGCCCTGGGGGCGGCCGACTACCGGCTGGTTTGGAAGGGCGACGGAGATTTCAGGCCCGTCTATTCCTTCTGTATGTGCCCCGGCGGCGAGGTTATAGCCGCCACAGCCCAGCAGGGCCGCCTGTGCACTAACGGCATGAGTGACTACGCGCGGGACGGACAGTTTGCCAACAGCGCGCTGGTCGTCCCCGTCTCGCCCGAAGATTTCGCGTCCTTCGGCGGGCCGGGAGACCCCCTTGCAGGCATACGCTTCCAGGAGCACTGGGAGATTGCGGCGTTCAAGTTGGGCGGCGGGCGTTACGGCGCTCCCGCTCAAAGCGTACCCGATTTCCTCTCGGGCTGCGTGACGGACAGGATACGTGAGACATCCTACCGCTTCGGCGTCGCGCCGGCGGACCTGTCGGCGGTCCTTCCACCGTTCGCAATCAAATCCATCCGCAAGGCGCTGCCGGTCTTTGGCAGGGCCGTGAGGGGTTTCGACGGAGCGGACGCCCTGCTCATCGGGCCGGAAACGCGGGCCTCATCACCGGTGCGAATCCAGCGCAACGACGAAACCCGTCAGTCCGTATCGACTCCCGGGCTTTACCCGGCCGGGGAGGGTGCGGGCTACGCCTCCGGCATCATGAGCAGCGCGATAGACGGCATCCTCTCCGCGGAAGCAATCATCAGCCGCTTCGCCCTGCCCAGAACTCTCAACTGACCCGCATTTCTCTCTCACAAGCGCAATGTAGGGAACGGGCTTTAGCGAGGGGGTCAGACGCTGAGGAGGAGCCCCGACTTGTCGGGGCGACGGGAAAGGGTCTGACTCCCCGAGCGTACCTATAGGTAACAAAATCCTGGTGAGAAATGCGGGTTAGTTGAGAGTTTTGGGCG
>JAUXGI010000179.1 GCA_030622295.1 Planctomycetota bacterium | reverse complement strand
CTCACGTAGCCTATCTTCTTTTCCTCGCTGACGAAACCCGCGGAGACCACGCTCTCGATTTTCACCTTTGCTCGTTTCAGGGTGATTTTCACGGTCTCCCCGGTATCGTGCCTGATGATGGTCAGTTCAACCGGCGTGCCTTCCGCTCCCTTTATGGCTTCTTGCACCTGGTAGGATTTCAGCCCCGCAAGCGACCTGCCGTCCACGGCCTCTATTATGTCGCCCGCGCGGATGCCCGCGGCGTAGGCGGGGGAGTTGCGCAGCGGTGCGACGACCAGATGGCTGCCGTCCTCGCGCGTCCTGAAGAATACCCCTACGCCGATAAATTCCCCCGAGGTGTGGGTCCTTGCCGACTGGTACTCTTCCGGGGAGAGGTAGGTCGTGTACTCATCGCCGGTCGCTTCGGCCATGCCCTTCAGCGCGCCGTAGAACAGTTCCTCCGGCGAGACCTCTCCGGCGAAGTTCTGCCGGATATACTGATAGGTCGCCGCGTAGGTCTCGCCCTGTTTGTAGAGCGTGTCGTCCGAGCCCGCGCTGAAAGCCATTGCGACCGCCAGGATGAGCGAGATGGCGGCCATGCAGGCGAGAACAGCAATGCTGCGAGTCGTAAGCATTATTACCTCCGGTTTTCAGTTCTTTATGCTGTCATTCGGCATGGGTATTCCACCCGGAGCGCCGCTTGACATCTGGTAACCGAACTGCACCTTTATCATCGGTCGGGTCAGCAGTGCCAGCAGGACAACGGGATAGACCAGTCCCAATACAGGTACGGTGAACCCGCTCACCCGCATCATGTCCACCTGAAAACTGCTCACGCCGGCCGCTTCCATTGCCGGAATCTGCCAGGCAAGTAACAGTACGGCATTAATCACAACGGTCACAACGGCTATTGCGGCATATATCATGGAGCCCTTGCGGGCCCAGTCTCTCAGCCGCAACAGCCCTATACCGCACGCCAGCGACAAAACGCCCATGCTCACCGAGAGAATACTGCCAACCATGCTGTAGGTCTTGCAGCCGGGTATTGACATCATCAACGCGTAATCACGGCCCATCCACACCGGGGGCATAATGAGCAGGATTATCAGATTGACCAGGCCGAACAACCCGATAGCGCCGAAGATGATGTTCAGCACGGCCAGGGCCGTAACACCGCCGCTCCTTCTCTGTTTGACCCCGTGCTGCAGACAGCAGGGGCGGCACATCGGCCTGCCCGCCGGGTCGGCCTGTGTGCAACTGCGGCATGTCGGCCGCCCGCATGCCATACAGTACGTTACCGCGGGTCTTGAAGAATGATAATAGCAATTCGCCGGTGGTGTCGCATACATTCGTTTCTCCTTTCCGCGTCTTCATCATCGGAAAATCATGGCCGGGGGCTTCGAGAAGAGAGCCTCTCCAGCCCCTCGGCCAGGTTCTCGGCGGCCGCGGCTGTTTTCCTGCTCGCGCTCTTCCGAGCGAATGCCGCCATGATTTCCTTTAGTTTCTCCAAGCGGCCCGCGTGGTCTTCCAGTTGACGGCAGGTGCGCGATACCTCGCTGAGCAGCAGGGAGAAGTATTTCTCATCGTCCTTTTCCAACCTGTCCTCCACTATGCCGAGCAGTGCGTCGGCCGCGGCCATGGCGACGCTCTCGTCCCGGTCGCGCAGCAGGCGGTTCAACTCAACCACCGATGACTTCGCGCCCTCGGCCTTCAGCATGGTAATGCCGTGGCGCTTTACGCTGGTGTCCTTGCAGCGCAGCGCGTAGAACACGCTGAAGAATGCGTCTTCATCCCCCCGGGCCATCTCCCGCTCCGCCGCAGCCAGGTCCGACGCGCCGAACAGTATGTCCCGCACCCTGACCGGCACCTTGTACCTGTCGGACGCTATCCCGTCCCACGCCTCGAATTCCAGTTCGTATCGCCCCACCTGCGAGAAGTCCGGCCTCCAGCGAAACCGCCCCGTGTGCCGGTCGAAACTCGCTCCGTCGGGCATCTCTTCCAGGTCGTACACTACGTGGTGGCCGTCAAGGTCGTTCGCCTTTACCTGGAATTCTATCAGTTCGCCCTCCACCGCATCCTGGATTGGGATGTACTCGATTACAGGGGGGCGATTGAGCGGGGCATTTCCCTCGCGTACCGCGATTACCAGGTCGGCAGAGGCCGAGTGAGAGCCGTCGTCCGCCGTCAGCGTTACGATTTGCGCGCCGGCCTGAGCCTCGCCCGGCGTCCAGGTTATTTCGCCGGTCTTTGCGTTTATCTTCAGCCCATCGGGCGCGAGGGTGGTTTTGTAGGCAAGCGCCTTGCCGCCGCTGCCGGGTTTGCCCTTTACCTGGTATGAAAACGCCTCGCCGACCCGTGCGCACAGCGGCTGGACCGTCACGTCCAGCACGGGCACGCTGTACGGCAGCACCTTGACCTTCCAGAACATGCTGCTCTCCAGCAGGCCCCAATCCCTGATGACGTGGCGGTTCCTGCAGGCGGCCTTGACCATTACCTCGTGCTTGCCCGCTTTGAATCGCGAAGCGTTGAAAGTGAAGACCTCCGCGCCCTTATGCTCGAGTACACCGTCCACGTACCACTCCAGCAGAACGGGGCTGGTCCCCGTCTTGTTTACGCGCACGGCGAACCTTCTCTCTTCGCCCTTTGTCATCTCCACCGCATATTCCATCGGGTAGGCCGCGTCGATGGGCGGGACGCTCTCGTACATTCGGCGTATCATCTGCTCCAGGCATACCCGGCAGAACTTCCTGCCCGTGCGCATCAGGCATTGCCTCTCCGGGCGGTAGTAGCCCCTCTCGAAGAGGTTCGCGCCCTCGTACAGATTCACCACACCCTTCGTGGCCTTAATCCAGTAATGCCACTTTGCCTTGTTCGGGTCGCTCTCGGCGGTGACGTTGACCCGCGAGGGCTCGCTGCGGTTCGGGTCGGCTCCTTTAAACTCCACGTACTCGTCTGCAAGGCCGCCGAAGGCGTGGCCCAGTTCGTGGGCCACCGTGCGCCCTATCGACCCGCCGAGCCGCAGCGTGACGTACGGCCCCGCAGCGGTCGAGCGCGCCTTGCGCATTGTCGTATTCACCACCACTATGCCCAAATCCATGTCCGGCGCGAGGTCGGAATAGAATTTCAGGCGGGACAAATCCGCAACCAGCATATTACGCTCGCGCAGGGAGGAGGCAAACGCGGTGTCCTTCGGTTTCGTTCCCGTGCTCACGCCGCTGTCCCGCGAAGCCACGCCGATGATATGGAAATTGAAGAAGTTCTTGTAATCGCTGTACGGGTAAGTTTGCAATAACTGCAGCGCGACGCGGGATGCGTCTCTGCTGAATTTCTTCACCTCCTTTTTCTGGAATCCATCCGCGAACATCACCACGTCGATGCGCTTGTCGAGTTCGCCGGACTTCTTGATGGTCTTGACGAAAACGACGCCCTTCTGGCGGGCTTCGGCCCACCTGCGTTTTTCTTCCTTCGCGCGCCTCCGGAGTTCCTCCTCGCGCAACGATTCGCGCCTGGCGCGCAAATCATCGACAGTAAGCGCGGCAGGCCCGCCGGGCGATTCACCAACCGCCGGGAGACCGACCGTCGCGGCGAACAGGACGCACGCGCACAGGAAAGCCTTGATTACGCCCCACGACGAAACTGTTTTCTGTTTTCTATCCTTCATTTCGATTGCCGGCTCTGCGAGGGGGTCAGACGCTAAGGAGCCCCGTCCGCCTCAGGCGGATCGGGGCGGGAGAGGGTCTGACTCCCCGAGCCGTGAGAAACGCGGGTTAGAAATCTTGACTTTTCGCAACAAAAACTACTTGACCGAGCGAAGTCTGAGCGCCCCCGCCTGAACGGCCATCAGGCGCTTTATGCCGCGCCGCGCCGCGGCCAGCATCCTGGCGAGGTCCGCCTCGCTGAAAGGCCTCTGCTCCGCGGTGCCCTGCACCTCTACCAACTCGCCTCGTCCGGTCATCACCACGTTCATGTCCACATCGGCGGCGGAATCCTCGTCGGAACAGAGGTCCAGCAACACGCGGCCGTCCAGCATACCCACGCACACCGCCGCGACCTGCGTCAGCAGG
>JAUXGI010000186.1 GCA_030622295.1 Planctomycetota bacterium | reverse complement strand
CCTCGGAAATAATGTCCGAGAAGAGAGGGCGCGAAAGGAAAAGGCAGCCGAAGGCTGCTCCTCAGCGTCTGACCCCCTCGCCGATCCGCCTCAGGCGGATGACTCCCCGAGCCTCGGTTAGAATCCGCTTATTTTTGTGGAAGATTGCCTGGAAGAACCTATCATTGTGCCGGCACTGGCGGGAACAGCCGTGCATGGTGCCGCGCGCGCAGGAACGGGGAGTTACAAGATGTTTAAGAGAATGACGTTCTTCCTCGGGGTGGTTGTCTTGCTGGTGGTCATCCTGGGCGTGATTGATATCGTACTCCTTACCACACCGGAGCAGTTGCGTGCTCAACTCGCCGAGGAGATCTCCAGGCAATTCGACGCCGACCTGGAGTTGGACTTCATCGAGCACACGCCTTTCAGCACGGAAGTGCATATTGCCAACATGCGCCTGAAGTCGCGCGGACGGAACGCGCGGGAGTTCTTCTCGGCCGAGAAGACCGTGCTCACGCTGAACTACTTCTCCTTCCTGGGCGGGTCGTCGCTTGAGCGCGCGCTGTTCGAAAACTCCGTCGTCACCATCTATGGCGGTGACGAGGATGTCCTGGGGCGGGACACGGACCTTCTCAAATCGCTGCGGGAAGGCGACATTCCCCAACTCAAATTCGAGGACGCCACGCTCAGGTTCATTCCCGAGGACGGTTCGGAACCGGCGACGTTTCCCGGGCTGGACCTTGAAGTGGACCCGGCGGCCATGGGCGGGATGAACTCGCTGGAGTTCAGTTACCTATTTGAAAGCGACAAGCGTCTTCGAATCAGGGCCGAAATAGACACGGAGACAGGCGCTGTGACCATCTCCTCCGTCGGCGAGGAAAGGAACTACCTGTGCCTCGACTATCAGTTGCATGACCTCCTGGGCCGGCTGTCGCAGGGCAAGGAAGATTTTGCCTTTCAGGTGCTCGACATGTGGGACTACCTGGGTGCCGCCGGTGATATTGAAGTGGATTCGCTCAGGATAACGTATGACCCGTCGAAGCCGGCGCCGGATTGCTGCAGTTGCGAGGGCAGGTTTTTCCTGCGCGACGTCTCGATGAAGTTGGAAGAGTTTCCCTACCGCATGGTGCGAATGTCCGGACAGGTTGACATCAGCGGCGGCGACGTGACCCTTTCGAAGATGCAGGCCTTCAATGACCGGGGCGAAGGCCATCTGAAAGGAAGCGGGACGATAAAAGATTTCCTGTCGCCCGACCTGGACCTTGAACTGACGCTGGCCGCGAGGAACATTCCCCTGGACGACAAACTGCGCGAAGCGCTGAAGGTTGACGCGGAGGTCCTGGAGATGTGGGACGCGATAAATCCACGGGGTTACAGCGCCCGCCTGACGGACTCAACGATTGCAATAAGCAAAGCCCCCGGGCAGAAATGGAGCAGTGTCGAGGTGACGGTAAACTTCGACGGCCGGGCGGGCGCCTCATACACCCTCACCGATGCCGACGGCGAAAGCAAGGCGCTGGAAGCGTCGAAAGTGAGCGGAAAAGTCCGGTTCTCGGAAGAAAGCATCAGCATCGATGCGCAAGCCGAGATAGCGGGTGTTCTGGTGAAGGTCCCCGGCGGATGGATAAAAAAGCCCGGAATGCCTGACAGCGAAATGAACATAATCGCTTCCGCGGAGAATTTCGAGGTAACGAAAAAGATACGCAGCCTGCTGCCCGCCGAAATGCGCAGGGAGATGGAGTCCATCGACATAACGAAGACCATCGACCTCACTCTGAGCCTGACCAGGGAAAAAGGGCAGCCGGAACCTTCACTGCGGGTTGTGGTCTCACCGCGCAAGGCCGTCCTTTCTTTCAAGGGGTTCCCGTATCGGCTGGAAGACGTTGAGGGTTCCGTTGTCTACGATGGAGACCGCATTGAGTTCCGCAACCTGCGCGGCAGACACGGTGAAGCCGTGCTCAGGGCGAGCGGCGGCATTAGCGATCTTTCCGGCGAGCCGGTGTGCGACATTGAGGTCCATGGCGAGAACGTGCTCATGGACACGGACCTGTACGCCGCCCTGCCGCCGGATGTGCGCAAGGTGTTGGATGAATACGTCCCGAAGTCGGTGATGGGGGAGGGCGGCGCGGGGCGCGTGAAAATAGACTGTCGCATAAAGGGACGCGCGGAACAACCCGATGTCATGGTGGACGCGCGCGTGACGGACGGCACGGTGAAGTGTGTTCACTTTCCCTACCTGGTGAAAGACGTGAGCGGCCTCCTGCGGATTAAACCCGAGGGCGTGTACCTGGAAGGACTGCGCGGCACGCACGGCTCGGTACAAGTATCCCTGGACAGGGGAAAGATGCTGGACGGGGAAGTGGACGTGACGATAGTCGGCAAGGACGTCCTGTTGGAGAAGGAACTGAGAGATGCCCTCGACGAGGAATTCCGAAAGACCTACGACTTGCTTCAGCCGAAGGGAAGCGTTGGCGTTCTCGTGCGCCTGACGCAGAAGGGCGAGCAGGAACTGGAGACCGAGGTGACTATCACGTCCGACGGCACGCTGGAATTCACATATAAGGAGTTTCCCCTGCCGGCGACGGAAGTGGTAACCGAAATCTTCATCGGGCCGAAGAGCGCCGAGGTGAAGAGATTCGGCTGCAAACTCGGGAAAGCCGCCATACCGCTGGACGAGGAGAAGCCGAATAACTGCTTCATCCCGTTTGACGCGCCACGGTTCCGAATGAACATCAGCAAGGTCGAAGGTCTTTACATAGACGAGGAGTTGAAAAGCGCGCTTCCGGAAGAACTGAGGAAGGCGCTTGACAGGATGGAGGCGTGCGGCGGGGTGGACCTGGAGGATGTGAGCGTCGATTTCCTCACGGAAGAGCAAAGGGGACGATACGAGTACAGTTTCAAGGCGATTCTGCGAAATTGCTCGCTCGGCGACAGGCCCCTGATTGACAAACTGAACGGCACAATGGACCTGCGCATCGTCAACGTCCCCGGCGAGTATACCAGTGCGGAAGGCTCGTCTTTCAGCAATCTGGATTTTTACGTGCGGGGCATCCATATAAGCGGTCTTACGGGGCAGGTCAGACGCCGGGACGCAAAGGATGTACAGTTCAGCAATCCCGCGGACCCGCACACGGTGGAGTTTGCCGCCAACGCTTACGGCCCGAAGGGAAAGTCGAACATGACCGGCCACTTCACTTTTTGCCTGGGAGAATCGAAGGAATACGAGGGGGCGTTCGACTTTCGCGGTGTTGACCTTGCGGAAATGGAATCCGACCTCAGCGGCAAACCGGCAAAGATGAAAGGTGTAATGTCCGGTAACGCTGCGTTCAGGGGTGAAGGTGAAAACCTGGCAAACCTGGCGGGCAACGGGTTCCTGGATATCGAAAACGGCGACCTGGGGACATTGCCCATCCTTTTCGGCCTCAACCAGTTGCTCAGAGGCGACCTGCCGAAAACACAAGTCGTGAGCGAGGGGCATCTGAGATTTGAGATAAAGGACGAGGTGTTTGATTTCAAGAAAGTGGAATTCAAGAGCCAGGCCGTCAGGTTCATCGGCTACGGGCAGATAAAGTTCGACGAAACGATACGGATGACCATCTGCAGCGATACTGTGCTGAGAGGAATCCCGTTTCTGGACGGCATACTGGGCGTACTCAAGAAGCGGATTAATGCCGCCGAAGTGAAAGGCACCTTCACAAAGCCCGAAATCGGCCCCGCGCCGCTCCTGAGGCGGATTACCGACATACCGGAAGACATACGAAAAGCCCTCGCCCGAGAAGACTGACCGCCCACCACGAGCGAGGGGGTCCGCCTCACCCGCATTTCTCACCACGATTTTTGTCGCCTGCGCATAAAGGCACGTTGATATGCCACAGCGGCCAAGCGTTCGCTGACGTCGAGCAGGCACCATGTCACACAATTGCGATGTAGGGGATGG
>JAUXGI010000140.1 GCA_030622295.1 Planctomycetota bacterium | reverse complement strand
GGAGCGCCTGCTGACAGCCGCGCCGGAGCATCCATACGGGCATTTCCTCATGTCACGCTGCCTGCTGGAAGGCCCCGAACCTGATGGCGACCGCGCTGCGGAGGAATGCCGCAAGGCGGTCGAACTCGGCTACAAGGTACCCAGGGACTACCTTAAGCAATTAAATTAGGGTCAGGTACCATTTTTTAGGTACCATTTTTTTATTTCCCTTACTCCCTGCTACACATAGAGATAAATTAGGGACAGGTCACCCATAAAAAATAGTACCTGACCCTAATTTTTAAGGGGTGCGGGATGCGGGATGGGCTGGGGTCTGACATCCGGTCGCAGGTCTATTGTTTCCGGTCCGAAGCGGCGGCCTCCGCCGGAGGCTTGCTCCCTTTCTCAAGCGTTACCATGCGGCACCGTCCGTCCGACAGGAATGCCGTCCGGTCCTTGCCGTTCTGCTTGGCGAAGTAGAGTGCGGCGTCGGCCCGGGCTATTAACTCCTTCATCTCGGTCAGGTCCTGCCGGAAGGACGCCACGCCCACGCTCACCGTCACACTCAGGCCCCTGCCGTCTTCCGCCCTGAACTTGTGGTCGGCTATCTTAATCCTTATGCGCTCTCCCACCAGCAGCGCGTCCTCCAGGTCCGACTCCGGCAGCAAGACCGCCAACTCCTCGCCGCCGTACCTGTATGCGGAATCATACTGGCGTATCGTGTTGTTAATCGCCTGCGCAACCTCTATCAACACGCGGTCGCCGGTCAGGTGGCCGTAGCCGTCGTTGACCTGCTTGAAGTCGTCGATGTCCATCATCACCAGGGAGAGCGGCTTGTCCAGGCGTCTGGAGGCGTTGAAGTAGTTCGCCAGTTGATGCTGGAAGTGGCGCTTGGTGTACAGCCCGGTCAGGCCGTCCATCACCGCGCGGTTGTAAAGTATCGGGGTTTTTATGGCGAGCGATATGTGCTTGGCCAGGGAGACGAGCATCGCCTCGCAGTGTTCTATTCTCCCCGCAACTTCATCCACCTCGCCCGTCAGCGGCACCACCGCCGTCAGCACTCCCAGAGACTCCTGGTCGGCCACCAGTGGAATGGTAAAGTTGACGTGGTTCGTGCGCTTGTAGCGAAAGACCGTGCGGTGCTGCAGCGCCTGGTAAACGTGCCGCTTGTCGATTCGCAGGCGCTTTATCTCCTCGCCGAACAGCACCACGTCCCCGCGCCTGTGAACCGCCGGCTGCAACTTGCGCGAGTACTCCCTCAGCAAAAATATCGTTATCTCGTTCGCGCCGGTCAGGTCGCTGACAATCCGCGTTACCTCCTCCAGGATGCTCTGGAAGTCCACCGCGTCGTTGACCACGTGCGAGACGTTCCTCATCGCGCTCAGCAGTTCAATCTGGTTTTGCAGGTCCTCGTAGCGCGTGACCAGGTCCTTCTCAATCCTGCGGGTGGTCTTCTTCTCGCCAAGCAGCATCGCCACCCGCGCCATCAGCCGCTGCACCACGAACGCCAGCGCCACCGCATAGATGCATGTCAGTATCACAAGCGGCACCAGGACGTGCGCAATCTCCGGCACCCTCTCCAGCACCGTAAAGGCGTAGAACATCATCACGCCTATCGTGGCCAGCGGCAGCGCCAGCCATGCAAACGCGCCTGCGACGCTTCGCCCCGTCACGGCATCCCTCCCGCCGCACGTGGCGGCCTCGGCGCACTGATTGTCACATGGTCCTTCAACGTCATGACAGCCGTACCACCAAACACAGGCCGCCCGTTAGCATAACGGACGTCCTTCAGTTCTTCAAGGCGGGTGAAAGGCCGCACCGCCCTGCGCTCGATTATCGCGTTCGCGCGCGCCCGCCCCACGCCGGGCAGGAGCAGCAGTTCGTCTTCTCCGGAATTGTTCAGGTCCACCCTGTATCTGAAATCGGATGCGTCGGAGAAACGTTCTTGAGGGGATGACCGCGCCTCGGAATAGCGGACGCCGCAAACGGCGAGCGCGATTAGCGCAAACGCCGCCAGGAGTATCAGGGTTTTCTTCCGGTCGGGTTGCATACGATTACTTCCGGCGAGGCACGCCCACGGCGCTCAGGTATACGGGGAACTCGTCTTTGCCGTCCAGGCCCAGTATCCCGGCCACGTCCTCGTCGTCGAACGCGCCGACGGCGCAGCACCCCAGGCCCATCGCGGTCGCGGCCAGATGCAGGTTCTCGGCGATGTGCCCCGCGTCCATGAAGATGTAACGCACTCCACGCTTACCGTAACGCCACATGAGGCGCTTGTAGATTCCCGTCCATATAAAAACCACCGAGCACGTCGCCAGGAACCCCTGCCCCAAGCCCGCGTCGGCGAGCGCCGCGCCGGGCGAGCCCTCGCTCAGCCGCTCCAGCGCAAAATCGCGCACGTTCAAAATGGTACACGCCCGCGTCTATTCCCTCGCCTCGGTTCACGGCCAGGTAGGTCTCAACCGGATACTGCGCCCCGGCGGACGGCGCCGCGCGAAACGCCGCATCCCCGTGCTTCGCCGTTACGCCCTGCGCAGCCCAGACCAGCCGGGAAATCTCCGAAAGCGACAGCGCCTCGTCCGAGAAAACCCGCACCGACCGGCGTGTTTCTATTGCATGGAACAATTCGCCCGCACCTTCAGGCGTCGGCAACTCCAGTTTTACGACCGGCGCGTCGGGATACGTCTTATAAAGCAGAGCGCGTTCGCCGCTTTGCCCCGACGGCATTGCATCGGGGCGATAGCCCGTTGCCGTGAAGAAATCGCGGATGAACTCGTCAGGCTCGGTCATCGGTCTGCCCTCAGAAACCCTTCCTGTAGAACACGCCCAGTTTGTACTTGTTCTTGTTCTGGTCGAGAAGGTAAAAGATGCCCTGGACCAAATCGTCTTCGACCCGGGGGTCCGCCGGCTCGACCGCATTGCCCGCCCCCACCTTCGGCAGCGCATCCAGCGTCCTGGGGCATATCAGCGCCTCCTCGCGGCTGAGCGACACGTCGGCCCCGGGATGATTCCTCGCCACGATCTCGTAATACTTCATCAGTTTTTCCAGCGGTTTCGGCACCGCGCCGCTCAGCGACTTATACACCCGCTGCATCCTGAACAGTACCAGTATCTGCCAGTTGAAATCATCCGGAGGGAACTGCAGGTTTGTCTCCGAGATTTCCATCAGTCCCTTCAAGACCGTCAGCGCCTCGGCATACTTCTGGTTCACAAGCATGCCGTCGGCTTCCATCAGTTTCTTCTCACGAGGCTGCATCATCCGCTCCAGCGGCCACAGGCCGCTTTTTTCCTTAAGTAGTTTCTGTTGCCGTTTGGTAAATCGGTGGTCTGACTCCCCGAGTCGACGTATCCAATTATATACACCCTCCTCCTGTCGGGCAACAACATTCCTAATGATACACATAGGGGGTCAGACCCAATACTGTCCGGCGTGGGGTTTGCTGTTGGGGTGCGAGTGTGAGTCCGGCGGCGGGCAGAAGGGTGTATGCGGGTGTTCTTTGAAATGAGAAAGGTGTGGACGGCGAGGTCTGGACATACTTCCCCCTTTTCCGCATGGGGGGGCTTTGTCCCCTGGGATTCTCAGCCTTGCTGGATCGCGGCGCGCCTCTGCGTTGCGAGAAATGCCGTGAGCTCTTCCTCGTCGGCCAGACCCTGCATGTAAAAACTTGTCATTACAAAGGTGCGCTTGTTCGGCTTGCGCCCGCTTATAATCGCTATCAAAAGCGTCGCTATTATCGCTGCGTATACTTGGATGGCTACCCCTGTGCGGCTGTCGCTGATGAGGTGTCCGAAATCGAGCGTGCTCTTGAGCCACCTGAAAAATAACTCTACCTGCCAGCGGTGGCGGTAGATGAGCGCTATGATCTCGGCGGGGATATCCTGCCTGTCGGTGGCAAGGAGCATGCATGTGGAACCTGAACGAGTCTTTGCTTCTACCTCCACTATGCGTACGGGAACTCGCAGCCCCTGCGCCCCGGGCGCTTTGCCCAGCCTTACTATGCGGTCGGAAATGACGCCGGCTCGGCGGTCGTCTTCGGTGAGGGGGAGATCCTCAATGGTTTCGGTGGCTGCGTTTGCCTTGATGCGGGCCACGAAGGAACTTTTCGCGTCGATAATCTTTTGGAAGAGCGAATACTTGGCGTATCCTCGGTCGGTGACGTACATGCGGCCAGCTTCGAGGTTGTCTGCAAGAAAGTCTGTTTCGCTTGCGACACCTTCGGTAACACCCAGCAGCGAGGGTACGCCTTTGAGCACCTCGAAGCAGACGTGGAGTTTTGCAGCGCGGTTATTCTCGTCGACCCACAAGGCCCATGCCATGCGCGGCAAGGCACGCAGCAGCGAGCCGTCCACCGCGGTAAGCACCTGTTTGAGGCCGCGAAGTCGCTCGTCGCCGAGCTGCGGCACGTGTCCGCTCATCTCGCGCGCCACCCCGGCCAGGAGGTTCGGGTCGAAGGCGCGCATCGCCTCAGCGATGGTCGACTTGCCGAAGCGCGGTGTGCCAAGTTTGCGCCGGACTTTTTTCAGGCCGCTCAGCTCCGACAGATCGCGCAGACTCGTCACGACGGGATTGAAATACATCAGGAGCAAGAGACACAG
>JAUXGI010000211.1 GCA_030622295.1 Planctomycetota bacterium | reverse complement strand
TGAGACATCGACCCAGGCCAGTCCGACCTTCGTATCATCGGCGCAGACCGCGGCGAGATAGTTCGCCCGTTTGGACTCAAGCAGCGCGTCTTCGGTCAGCGTGCCGGGGGTTACGATGCGCGTCACCCCGCGGTCAACCAGCCCCTTCGCCTCCGAGGGGTCCTGGAGTTGGTCGCAGATGGCCACGCGATAGCCGGCGCGAATCATTTTCTGCAGGTATCCCTCGACGGCGTGATGCGGCACTCCGGCCATGGGTATGGCGTCGGGGCCTTTGTTGCGGGAGGTAAGCGCGATGCCGAGGACTTTCGCGGCGAGTTTCGCGTCCTCGTAAAACATCTCGTAGAAATCACCCATGCGAAAGAACAGCACGGCGTCTCCGTGCCGGCGTTTGATACGCTTGTACTGTTCCATCACGGGTGTGGCCATGCGCCGTGTTCCCGATAAGGTGTCGATGGGTAACTTCTCCAGGGACACCTATTCTACGCGGCACGCGGCCAAAGTCAATCGCGGAGCAGAACGCGGGAGTATGTAAGATTTGTTGGTAATGCCGCCGCCGGGTCAGTGCCGCAAGGTGACAGTCCCCTTCTACGAGCCGACCCCGATAAATCGGGCTCGGCTCCGTAAAGGGGACAGTCACCATTGCTCGCGCGGCTCGCGAGGTTCCGTAATTGTGACAGTCCCCGTCGCTCACTTTCGAGAGGACGGGGAGTCAGACCCCCTATCGGGGCCAGATGGGATAGCGGATGCCCGCGAGGCGGTTGAGCAGGAAGGCAAGCCCGGTCAGCATGACGACGGCAAGCATCAAAAAAGACAGGTGGTCCACCCCGTGCAGCAAACCGAGCGCGACAATGAGTGTGGTGGAACACGCGGGAGGATGAGGGCATCTGAGGAGGAGCATCAGCGCGCTGGTAAGACCCAGTGAAAACGCGGCTGTGAAGATGTACTGCCAGTGCATGCGGTCATATGCGATGGCCTCCTCTATGCCGAAGATCCTCAGGCTGGCGTAACCCACGACACACGCGATGAAGTGGCCCATCAGCGCATTCCTGGGCGAGGCGGGCCTGGAGCGGGGGGAGTAGAAACACAGGAACGCGGTGGGACCGAGGGATGCGAAGACCATCGGCGTCTTGCTGAGATATGCGGCCAGGCTCATCACGCCGATGCTCAGCGTGCCGCTTATCAGCGCGAAGACCGACGCCACGACGGTCTCGTTGTGCCTGTTCATCAGGCGGTCCAGGTTTACCCGCCTGAGCAGGCCGCGTGAGAAATTGCGGAATCCCCACCCGACGCGAGCCGGCGGGTCGATTCCCCGCGCCTTTGCCATCTTGGGAGATTTGGGTTGCTGGTTGATTGTGCCCTGCATGTGGTGAGAAACCGCTAGATTATGATATCGACGCTGTGGCCGTCCTCGGATGTTTCGAAGCCCTCTTCTTCCCGGGCGTGCTTGTGCTCCTGCAGCCTCTTGCGGGCTTCGTCGAGCATATCGTCGAAATTCTGTCCGCGCTGCTGGTCTTCGTCTATCTTGTGGACAACCTTGCCCTCTACGTGCTCGCTCTCATGCACCTCGAGCTCGGCCCCGACCGCGCGGACCTTTTGCCGCGCGCTCAATTCTTCACGCGCAGACTGGTCGGTGGCCTGAAAGATTGCGTATGTATCTTGCGCAAACTGAATGCGCGTCAGGATGTTGGCCAGATTGATTGCTTCGCCAGGCATGGTACTTCCCTGTACAGCCTGTACGGTCTCGCAGGGGCGAGGCCGCCTTCACGGATCCCTCCACTTCCAGTATCGTCAATCGGGCCGCCCGTGCTTTATTCATAATCCGCGAGGCTCGGCGGGAGAAGATTACGTATGTACGCGCCCGACGGCCAGGAGCGACTGACCGTCCATTTCCTGCGGCTTTGGGATATCCAGGATTTCGAGAATCGTCGGGGCGATGTCGCACAGGGCACCGCCGCGCCTGAGCCCGGCTTCTCTGTAGCCTGAACCGATTAGTATGAACGGCACTGGATTGGTGGTGTGAGCGGTGTACTGGCCGGTATCGTCTTTCTCCTCTGCGTTGCCGTGGTCGGCGGTTATCAGAAGTATCCCGTCCGTCTTGTGCATTGCCTCGTATATCCGACCGATGCACCTGTCCACCGCTTCGACGGCCTCAATCGTCCTGGGCAAACTGCCGGTGTGGCCCACCATGTCGGGGTTGGCGAAGTTGCAGACTATGAGGTCGAATTCCCGCTTCTCGATTGCCTTCACGACATGGTCCGCCACCTGGGGGGCGCTCATCTCCGGCTGGAGGTCATAGGTGGGAATCCTGGGCGAAGGCACCAGTATTTGCTTCTCGCCGGGCAGCGGTTTCTCAACGCCGCCGCTGAAGAAGTAAGTCACGTGTGCGTACTTCTCGGTCTCGGCTATGCGGAGTTGCGTGAGACCGTTATTGCCGATGACCTCGCCCAGGGTATTGCGTATCTCGGCGCGCCTGAAGACAAACGGCGGCTTCTGGCCGGCCTCGTACTCCGTCATCGTGGCCATCATCACATCGGGTCGCCTGTCTCGCGGGAACTTGTCGAAGTCCTTCAGTGAAAACGCCCGCAGCATCTGGCGCATCCTGTCGGAGCGGAAGTTGAAGAAGAACACCGCATCGCCGTCTCTTATCGGCGCTACGGGTTGGTCATTCTCATCCACGATAACGGCGGGGAGCATGAACTCATCGGTCTTGTCGTTCGCATAAGACTGCCGCACGGCCTCGACGGGGTCGCGGAACTTTTGGCCCCTGCCCTGGACGAACAGGTCAAAGGCTTTCTTCACACGGTCCCAGCGGTTGTCCCTGTCCATGGCGTAATAGCGGCCGACGACCGATGCGATGACGCCGGTCTTCGCCTCGGCCGTCATCCGGTGGAGTTGCCGCACGAACTCTATGCCGGCGGTGGGAGGTTTGTCGCGGCCGTCAAGGATGCAATGATAGGCCACCTGGCTGCCGTGGAGTTTCCGGCGCCCGGCGAGTTCGAGCAGCGCCTTGTAATGCACGTCGCTGGAGTGGACGCGGCCGTCGGAAACAAGCCCGATGAAGTGCAGGCGGGAGTTGTTTTTCCTGACGTGGTCAATCAGGTCCAGCAGGACCTGATTCTTGAAGAACGACCCGTCTTCGATTGCGCGGTCGATGCGCGTGATGTCCTGCCACACCACGCGGCCGGCGCCGATATTGAGATGGCCCACTTCGCTGTTGCCCATCTGGCCTTCCGGCAGTCCCACCGCGCGGCCGCTGGCCTGGAGGGTGGTGTGGGGATATTCCCTCCAGAGTCTGCTGAAAACTTCGGTGTCGGCCATCGCTATCGCGTTATTCTCGCGCTCCTCGCGGTAGCCCCAGCCGTCGAGGATTGTAAGCATCGTGGTGCGTCTGGTCATGTCTCAATCCAAAACCGGTAAAGCGAAAGCGGCAGGAGACTATCCGTAGACTGCTGATTATCCTCTCCGTCCGGCCCTTCCGTCAAGTTTCCCTAGTTTCCCTTCAGTTATCGGCAGTGTCGGACGGAGACCTGAGCGCGCGGTTTCAGAATTTTGCGCGCGGCAACCCGGGCGGCCCCTGGCCGCTCTTATACTTTCGGTTTGCATGACCTCGGAAATAATGTCCGAGAAGAGAGGGCGTGGAAGGAAAAGGCAGCCGAAGGCTGCTCCTCCTCAGCGTCTGACCCCCTCGCTTACGGCGGGTCGGCGC
>JAUXGI010000390.1 GCA_030622295.1 Planctomycetota bacterium | reverse complement strand
GGACGCTCCGGTATCTCATCCACCACACACTTGATAATCCTGTCCGGCGATACCCCCTCGGCCTCCCCTTCACAGTTCAGTATCAGTCTGTGCCGCAGTGCCGGCAGGACAGCGGCCTTCACGTCACTTATGCCCACCTGAGCGCGCCCGTTGTCTGGCGCGTACGCTTTGGCTGCCAGCGCCAGCGCCTGCGCGCCGCGAGGGCTGGAGCCGTAGCGCAGGTACTTCTTCGCGATGTCGCAGGCCTCTTCAGATTCCGGATTCGTCCCCAGCACAATGCGCGCGGCGTAGTCGCTCACATGCTCGCCTATCGGTATGCGCCGGACGAAATCCTGCATCTCGACCACCTCCGCGCCGGTCATCATCTTGCGCGGTTCGTAATCCTCCCCGCCGGTCGTGCGCTTCAGCAGGGTTACCAGTTCTCCGCGCGTGGAGGGGAGGACCAGCACCTTGAAAAAGAAGCGGTCCAGTTGCGCTTCCGGCAGGGGATAGGTGCCTTCCATTTCGATGGGATTCTGCGTGGCGAGGACAAGGAACGGCGCATCCAGTTGATGCGTCGTGTCGGCGACGGTCACGTGGCGCTCCTGCATCGCCTCCAGCAGCGCCGACTGCGTCTTCGGCGTGGCGCGGTTAATCTCGTCCGCCAGTATCACGTTGCCGAATATCGGCCCGGGCTGGAACCTGAACTCGCGCGCGCCGTGCTCACTTTCAGCGAGGATGTTCGTCCCCACGATATCGGCCGGCATCAGGTCCGGCGTGAACTGAATCCGTGAGAACTCCAGCGCCAGGCACTGCGCGAGCGTCCGCACCAGCAGCGTCTTGCCCAGCCCCGGCACGCCCTCCAGCAGCACGTGCCCGTTGCAGAGCATTGCCAGCAGCACCCGGCCGATTACGTTCTCCTGGCCCACGATGACCTTTGAGATTTCCGCTTTCAGGCCCGCAATCTTCTCACTGTATTTCTTGATATTCGCTTCAACGTCCATCGACTCACCTCATGGCCTCACCCGAAACTGTTACCCAAAGGGGTCTGACCCCTTTAGGTAACAGTTTTCCCTGTCGGCAATCTATTCCTCGGTGTTGAAGAAGTCGCGCACACGCTTCTTGTAGTTGGCGGGGATGTTCTCGGCTTCCACCTTTTCGAGCACGCTCTCCTTCATCTCGCCGAGGACTTTCATGTACGGTCGTTTCGCTTTGCCGCGGGGGTACAGTTTCCCGCCCAGGTAGACACGCCCGGCGCTCTGGCCTATCCCCAGTTCAGGCTTGACCAGCAGGTCGACTTCCTCTCCGTGGACTTCGGGGTCGCCGGAGCCGGGCCGTATCGGGCGCGCGTTGTAGCCGCGTTCGGAGTCATCTTCGCCGAGTCCCCCGGAGCCCCATTCAAACCCTTTGCTCTCCGGGCTGTCGCCCCAGTCCCTGCCGAGCGCCCTTCTGCGCAGTTCTTCCGCCCCTCCCAGGGCGTCCTGCCAGTCCCCTTCGCCCCCCCGGCCGCAGCGTTCTTCCGACTGCTCCATCAGTCTCATCAATTCGTCCAGGTCTTCCTCTATCTGCCCGGTGTCGGGGCCTTCGAGTTTCTCCCGCATGTTCTTTGCCTGCTCTGCCAGTCGGCTGTCGCCGGGCTTCGCCGCCGCCTCCTCCAGCGCTCGCGCCGCGCGCTTCATGTCCTCCCTTGTCAACTCGCCCTTCTCCAGTTTTTCTGAGAATTCGCGCGCCATCCCCTTCATTTCTTCATCCTTGTGGCCGTAGCCGGCCTGTCGAAGCATCTTATGCAGTTCCTGCGCCTTCTGTTCGTCGGTTCGGTCGGCGTCCAGAGACTTTTCAAGTCGCTCCATGCCGCGTTTGACCCTTTCGTCGCCCATCTTCTCGGCAGCCTGCCG
>JAUXGI010000193.1 GCA_030622295.1 Planctomycetota bacterium | reverse complement strand
CCGCCGGAAGACGTGGACGGGGTCAGGTGGCGCCACACGCTGCGAACGCCCAAAAAACCGTTTCATAAATCCCTGGTGGAACGTCCCTTCATGATTCCTGTCTTCCTCATGCCTGTGCCGACTGCGCGGGACGGCACGGTGTTCGTGAACGGCGAGCAGATGTTAACGGCTCTCGATGAGCGCGACGGAAGCGTAAAATACGTTTACCCGAAAGACGCCCGCCCTAATCCCGATACATGGAGACAAAAAGGCACCGCCGCTCCGGTGGATTTCTGTGCCGTGTACGGCGGTGTTGCGTACTGCACAATTGAGAACCTGCAGCCGGAAGGCGCGGACACTTTCAACGCCAGGTCCATCTGCGCCCTCGATGTGCTCACCGGCAGGGAAATCTGGAACAGCGCAGACATTCCCGGCCTGCTCAGGAAAGAGCCGAGGAGTAACGAAGTAACCCGCAGCGAAGCCATAAGCAGTTCCCCCATTGTCCACAACGGCGATATACTGTTCTCCACATGGAAAGAAGGGAAAAGTCAGACGAACTATTTCCTCGTATGCGCGAACGCAAAAACGGGCCGTCTGAAATGGCGATGTCATCTGGCGGGAACAGTCGGCATCGAAGGCAGCGGTTCCATCAACATTCCACAGACAGCGGACATCGTGGCCATAGAAGATGAAACGGCCCTGGTGGTGTCGTCAGCGGGCGTTCTTACGGCTGTGAATCTGGAAAACACCGCTGTGAAGTGGAGCCTGAAATACAATCAGGACTTTCTTCCGACCGTACACAACTCACTGCAACACATGGATATGTGTGAAAAACTCTGGTGCCTTAACGCGCCAATCATATATGACGGCAAAGTTATCATCGCCCCCAGGGGCGCCACCCGCGTGCATTGTCTGGATATCAGAACAGGCGAAGCCGTATGGTCGATAAAGTTGCCCGGTCTGCGGCATCTCGCAGGCATCGACAGGGGTAAACTATTCGTCACCGGCCGGTCCGTTATGATAATCGACGTGAAAACCGGCCTGATAACTCATGCCGCCAAAGACAGGATTGGCGCCATCGTCGGCCGCCCGGCCCTGACCGAATCCGCTCTCTACATATCCACCATTGATGCGCTTTTCAGATTCGACCGCAAGACAAAGAAAATTGCAAAAGTGCTCGACTGGAGCAAGCACAAAATGAACCCCGGAAACCTGCTCTGTACGGGGAGCGGGCTTTACGTGGTCAACTCCGATGAGATCGTCGCACTCGGCCGGAAAGAGAAATGAACACGGAAGACTCGAGTAAGTATTTTTTCGCTACTGAATCTTGAGCCTCGATTTAACCCGCATTTCTCACCACGGGAGAGCAGGCTCGGGGAGTCAGACCCCCGATTCGCCAAACGGCAACAGGCAACAGGCAACGGGCAACAGGCAATCCGCCTGAGGCGGGCGGGCCTTGCCCGCTCTTTTCCTTCCGGCCCGCATGACTTCGGGTGCGATGTCCGAGGACAGCAAGCGCGAGAGTAAAAAAACCCACGAAGTGGGGCGGTTTGCATGGCCTCGGAAATAATGTCCGAGAAGAGAGGGCGCGAAAGGAAAAGACAGCCGAAGGCTGCTCCTCCGGCCGTTCATCACTTGACGACAAAGAGCGTGTCGCACACGAGCACGCACAGGCGGCCGTCCACCACCATGGCGTAGACGGCGCCGAGCCCCTCGGCTGTTTGCTTGAAATCACGGATTCTCTCGCCGCTCTCGGCGTTAACGACAATCAGGTCCACGCTCGTGGTGCCCTCATCTTTCCCCTTTTTTCTGGAGAGACTCCCCGCATACAGGACAAGATAGTCTCCGAACACATGGTATCGCTGAATTCTGCTCAAGCCGGGATAAGTCTTCGGCCAGATTGTTTTTCCTGAAGATGCGCTGCATGCGGCCAGGCCGGCTTTATTACGGGCGCTCACGGTCAGCTGGAAGAAAATCCGCTCGCCGTCCAGTAGAGCCCTGAACACGTGCGTGCCCGGATTGACCCGAGGTCGCGGAGATGCAGCAGGGGCGTCAAACACCCGGGCGTCTCGTTGCCGCCAGCGCTGGATAAGGAGGTACCGGTCCGAGGTGTGCATGGCGCAGCTGTAGAGGTATCTTTCGGAATGTATTTCGGAGCCGGTCCAGAGGTCAACCACGTGCAGAATCCGCCTGTCGTCGGTCACCGTCAGCAGCCTGTCGCCTGCCAGGGTGAAATGTGATGTGCTGGAATCGCCCAGCGCAATGCGGAATTTTTCCGTGCCCGTCAGAACGTCAAATACGTGGCATTCGCGTTCCGTGCCCCTGCCTGTCATCAGGACACAGTTGTCGCCGGCCAGGGCAATCTGGCCGATTTCGTTCAGGGCCAGCGGATGCCGTGCCACAATGGTTCCGGTCGAAAGGTCGAGCAATTTGAGCGTCTGCTTGTTTTCAGGCCCCTCGGCACAGGCGAGTATGTTGTTCGAAAGCAGCTGGCCGGCGCTTTTCCTCCAGTGTCTCGTTCCCGGAATGCTTCTGCGCCAGAGCGTTTCGCCCGTTTCGATATCCAGGCATCGGAGTTCCGTTGCTTTTTCCAGCCGGTTCACTATTACTAAATTTCCCTCGCCGTTGTGCCAGGCCCTGGTGATTCTGCCGGTGAAGGCGGGCGGCGTTTTTGTGACGACGATTTCGGTCTCACACTCCTTGCGGTTCCTGTCGTGGTAAACCACCTTGACCTTGTCGCCCGGTTTCACACCGGACAGGGCCTGCCGGAGATTCGCTTCGCTACGGACCTGCTTGCCGTTGACGTGTGTCAGGTAGGTGTCCTTCACCATGCCCGATTTCTCGGCTGCATGCCCGGGGAACACTTCCCGCACATACCGTCCTCCGGGCAGCCACATGCCCCACATGCCCAGCCAGAGCGCGGGCGTGCGATTGTCCCACAGCGCCCTGCCCGTCTCCAGGTCCCAGCACTCCACCACGCCGTTGCGCGTGGTCAGGAGTTTGCCAACCATACGACGCGGGCGCGGCCCTTCCACATACAGCAGACCGGACTCCACGCTGTTCTTGCCGAAGGTTTCGCCCCCCAGTTGAATCTTCCTCTTCAGGGTTGCTTTCCTGTCGAACTGAGCGGTGCCGGAAATCACCGCCAGTTCTCCATCGAGTTTCCTCAGTCTTTCCTTTGCGTACTCAACGGCGTTTCTTTTCGCCCCGTCGATTTCCACGGTCAGGTCCGGGGGCATCTTCGCCAGCCTTTCAAGAGCGCTCCGCGCGGGGATGTACTCCGCACAGTCCCATGCCGCGCGCTGCAGGCTCACAAGCGCCGGCGCGAGGTCCGGGCTGTCTTCAAACCTCCGGCTGACGACCTTGAGCACTGCGACCGCCAATGGCTTGCGGCCCTCCTTCTCGTGAATCACGGCAAGGCGTCTCATGGCTTTGAGCGCAGCGATGCTGTTGGGGTACCTCCCGTATATGTTCATGCAGCCGGACACGGTGGGATTCTTTTCAACATCCGCCAGGAGTTTCGCGGCCTCGGCTTCGTAATCGGCGTAAAGAGCGCGTCCGCGCTCCTTGAGCATCGCGCCTATGCGGTTGGCGGCATAATAGTCGGAACGCTGTTGGATGAACCTGTCGAACGCGAACAACTGATTCGGATAGTCCGCGATTATTCGCTGGTAGGAATCGATGGCGGAACGCCAGGACTTCATGTCCGGCGCCTTTTCGTGCAGGCGTCCGATGGCGGCCAGGGCGTTAATCCTCATCTTATCCGTGACTGCGAACTTCAGGGCCGTCTGCGCATAATTCAGGGCATCCTTTGTCTTGCCGAAGGCGGCTTTCAGGGTCGACAGCGCCATGTAGGAGTCGTGCAGGCCTTCATCGATGGGTT
>JAUXGI010000030.1 GCA_030622295.1 Planctomycetota bacterium | reverse complement strand
GGCGAACTCAAGAAGCAGGGCGACTGGAAGGTCGGCTACGGCTACTTCAACTTCGAGCGCGATTCGCTCTTCACGCTTGTCAGCGGCACGGCCTTCCCGTGGCAGACCAATTTTGAAGGCCACTGGATAGACACTTACTACAGGCTGTTCGACAACACGACTCTGCACACACTATTCTGCTTCGGTGAGCAGAAGATAGACGACAGTTCGTATGAGGGAGCGCGCAGCGACAGGACGAACTTCCGCATGCGTGTGGAACTGCTCATAAACTTCTGATACATGTTAGATATGTTGACAAAGGGGCGGAGCCGAAAAGCGGCTCCGCCCTTTCTATATTCCGCGTGCCCGGAAACCAACGGAGATTACTCCCCGATGATCTTGACCAGCACCTCCTTCGGGCGCGTTCCGTCGAACTCCGCGTAGTAGATAGTCTGGTACGTGCCCAAATCCAGCCGCCCCTCCGTCACCGGCAGAACGACGTGATGTCCGCAGAGGGCGGCCTTCAGATGCGAGGTTGCGTTTCTCTTGTGGTCCGTCTCGTTGTGCCGGTACCTCCCCTCCTCGGGCACGAGCGCCGCCAGCACGTCGCGCAGGTCTTCCGTCAGCGAAGTGTCCGAGTCGCTGACATACACCGCGCTGCTCGTGTGCATCGGATACACCAGCGCCAGCCCTTCGCCTATGCCGCTGCCGGAAACCACCTTCATCACCTCGCGCGTGATGTTGACAATCTCCTCCTTCTCCGAGGTTTCCAGATGTATCAGTTCTCGCGTACTCTTCATGTCTTTCCACGATGAATGAAAGCCCCGCGCATGGTTCACACCGGTTTCCGTCCGTGGGGGTGTCTGCCGCTGCGCATCCTGAGGGTCAGCCGTACCGGCACCTCTTCAAAGCCCACGTGGTCGCGCAGATAGTTCACCACGTAGCGCCGGTAGCGAGGGCTGAAGAGTTTCGGGGCATTGACAAACAGCACGAAGTGCGGCGGGCGGCTCCCCACCTGCGTGCCGTAGAATATCTTGCCTTCCTTCTTCCCCCTGCCGGTCGGCAATCTTTGCGCGACCGCTTTCCGCAGCACGTTGTTCAACCCGGCGGTGGCGACCATCTCACATGATTGCTCGTACAGAGACTCCGCCACGTCGATAATCGGCCACAGGTTCTCCCGCCGCAGCGCCGAGACAAAAAGGATTGGCGCGAAATGCAGGCCCTTCAGGCGTGATTCAAGATACGTCTGATAGTCGCCGACCTTTACTCCCTTCGCCAGGTCCCACTTGTTCACGACAATGACGCACGGCTTGTACTCGTCAACGACGTATCTGCAGATGCGCTTGTCCATCGAGGTGATGTCCGCGGTCGCGTCCAGTATGAACAATGTCACGTCTGAACGCCTGACCGAGCGCTGGGCGCGGTGTACGCCGAAGAACTCGATGGCGTTCTCCAGTTTGCCCCTCTTGCGCAATCCGGCGGTGTCGATGGCGGTATAGCACTTGCCCGCGCGCTCGAAGCGCACGTCCACCGAATCGCGCGTCGTGCCCGGCACGTCGCTGACGATGAGCCGCTCCTCGCGCAGCAGCGCATTGATGAGGGTGGACTTGCCGACGTTGCGCTTGCCGACGACGGCCAGTTTAAGTCCCTCGTCCGGTTTTTTGGTTACGACGTTGTCCTCAGGCAGCGCCTCGGCCACAGCCTGCCTCAGTTCAGCCAGACCCCGGCCGCGCGTCGCAGAGACAGGCAACGGCTCCCCCAGGCCCAACGAGAAAACCTCCGCCGTGAGCGCCTCGTGCACCCGCGCATCGACCTTATTGGCGACCAGCACCCGGGGCGTTCGTGTCTTCCGCACAATGCCGGCCACATGCTCGTCCAGCGGCGTGATGCCCGCCTGCGCGTCCACCACAAACACCAGTACCGCGGCATCGCTGACGGCCCTGCGTATCTGCGCTTCAATCCTGGGGGCGAGTTCCGTCGTGTCCTCGATGCCCATGCCGCCCGTGTCCACCAGCGCAATCCAGCGCCCTTCGCACTCGAAGGCATACGATATGCGGTCGCGCGTCACCCCGCTGGTCGGCTCCACAATGGCGACACGCCTGCCGATAAGCGCGTTAAACAGCGACGACTTGCCGACGTTGGGTCGGCCGATTATGACTACATGCGGCAATTGCATTATGCAAACAAGCCTCGTTTTCTCTCGTAATGTCTGGAAATGCTCCATTCCTTGGGCGCAGAGATTATAATGACGCGGGGGGATGTGTCAATGAAACGGCAATAACAGCAAAAGGGGTCAGACCCCTTTTGCTGTTACACACCCAGTTTGCAGGGAGGACCATACATGCACGGCAAGCAAATCTCAGCCCCGGCAGCGTTCCTTCTGATAATGGTGATGACGGCGCTTCCTGTCGGTCGGGGCGCCGGGAGGGGTCTGACTCCCGACCCTGCGAACGTCCGCTCCCCGGAAAGGGACGAAAGCAAAAAGGCGCCTGAAGAGCGCTTGCAGACCGAACGGGAGCATCGCAAGTTCGAGACGCTGGTACGCGAATACGAATCACTCGCCCCGTACTCGGCCGAGGGGTACCGCCCGGCGCGGCTGTTCGAGCAGCGCAAGGCCGCGCTGGCATCGCTCCAGAGGAGAGTCCACGAGGAGATAGTCCCCCAACTGCTGGACAATCACGACTGGGTCAATTATCACCTTCTTCGCGCGAACCTGAAATCGCGAATCGAGCGGCTGGAGGAAACGCGGGTGCGGACGGAGCGGCTCGCCGCGCTGGCGCCGTCCGCTCCCATCATCTACGAAATACGCGCAAGGCTCTTCGACAGGTCGGATGCGGCTTCCATCATCGCGGTGGCGATGCTTGAGGAAGTGCCCGCAAAAATCAAGGCCGCCCGCGCAAGCATCAAAAAGGCTGGAGCGGGTGACAGGCGGTTATGCGTCAGGTGGCTGGAGCGCGACATGAAGGTCCTGGACAACTGGCGCAAGTCACATGCGGGCGTCATGCCCGGCTTTGCCGCTGAGTACGGCCCGTCCTGCCGGTCGGCCATGAAGGCAATCAAGGCCTGCCGGGATTTTCTGAAGGACAAGAAAATCAAATGGCCGCAACTCCGGTCGGGCGGGCCTCTTGGCCGGGAGAAATTCGCCGCGATGCTCCGCCGGATGCACATGGAATTCCGCGACCCGGAGCAACTGCTCAAGATGGGCCGCCGACAGTTCAAGGAAATAAGGGCCGAGATGGAAAAACTGGCCCGGGAAATCGACAAGGACAAGACCCTGCAGGAGGTCCTGGACGAGATGAAGGAGAACCACCCCGAACCCGGCCGCGTGGCTCCGGCATACCAGCAGGTGATGGAGAGGGCGCGGGAGTTCCTTATCAAAAGAAACGTGGTCACAATTCCCGAGGGCCGCCGCGACAATGTCCGCGTGGAGAGGTACCACGACAAGCACAATCGGACGCCCTACGCGTTTTACGAGGGAAGGGGCGGCGGCGACATGAACTATTTCCGTTCGTCCGCTCCATCAACAGACGGCAGTCCGGAGGAACTCGCCGAGAAGTTGCGCGGGCACAACTATTATTCGATGTTCACGGTGACCGTGCACGAGACGTTCCCGGGGCATCACCTGCAGTTCTCGCACGTGGCGGCGAACCATCGCGTCCCACATGTCAATTTCTACACGCCGTTCTTCAGCGAGGGCTGGGCGGTGTACTGCGAGGAGTTGATGAGCGAGTTGGGCTTCCACGCGCGGGCCGAGCAGCCGGAGGGCTGGAACCTGGACCCGCGCAAGATACGCCTGCATCAGTTGCGCTGGCGGCTGCATCGCGCGGCGCGCGTCATCATCGACATCTCGTACCAGACCGGCAAGATGTCGTATGAGGACGCCGTGAAACTGATGGTCGAAGATGTGGGCCTGGAAGAGGGCAACGCAAAGGCCGAGGTGAACCGCTTCATCCACTCGCCCACCCGGCCGACGAGTTACCTTATCGGCTACCTGGATATCATGCGCCTGCGAGAGGATTACAAGAAGATGAAAGGGAAGGCGTTCGGTCTGAGGGAATTCCACGACGAGTTGCTCAGTTACGGTTCCGTGCCCGTCATGCTCGTCCGAGGCGCCATGCTGGGCGAGCGGGACAGGGTGGATGCGGTTCTGGAAAAAGAATCAGGCCGGTCGGAGGGATAATGCTGAGAAACGGGCACTGCGGGGACAGTCCGCATTTATCACCACGAAATGTAGGGAACGACCTTTAGGTCGTTCCGGGGGACGGACTAAAGTCCGTCCCCTACATCGCAATTGCGTGACAGATCTGAATCCACAGACTTCCTGCCGCTATTTTCTTTCCCCTGCGTTCTCTGCGTCTCCGCGGCCAGTTCAGTCGGAATCTACATGCCGGCGGGGCGGGGATTCGCCGCGTTCGGCCGTTTCGTTGCGGCGGTCGAGCGAGAGGAGCCACTCCTGGAACTGCGGGTCGCCGATGAACGGCTCGAATGCATACCACTCGGGCCCGTACAGGTACGTCGGTCCGGGTGTTTCGAGCAGCGTGAACAGTTCGCTGATGGCCTCGGGTTTCTCGCCGAGCATCGCGAGCGCCTTCGCCTTGAGCAGGTGTGCGGCATCCCACTTATCGCGTTTCAGCGTCCTGTTCACCCACTTCAGGGCTTCGCGGTAGTCGCCCAGGGCATAGTGCGCGACCGCTATTTCAAAGAGTATCCACGGTGTGCGATTTCCCAGGCTGTAGGTCTTCAGGAAGCATTCCAGCGCCTGGGGAGTATCCTCTCGATGGTCACAGAAGAATGCCTTTTCCTCCCAGTACTCGGGGGTTTTCGGCTGCATCCGGATGGCGCGGTCGATGCAGCGGACGGCTTCGGTGTGTCGGCTCATGACGTCGGCGTGCACGGCGGCGCGAAAATGGTAGTAACTGTTCTTCGGGTCCAGCCGCAGCGCCTTGTTGCGGCATTTTCTCGCTCCGGTATGGTCGCCGATGGCCCACAATATCTCGGATTTCTGGAAATACCCCGCCGCCGCCTCGGGATGCTTGCTTATGAAGGAGTCGCACACCGCCAGGGCCAGCCGGAAGCGGCGCATTTCGTAAAAGCATTCTATCTTGCGCTCGAATACGGCCGTGAGCATCGTCGCGTCGCCACAGCAAAGTTCCGCCGCCTCCTGCAGCAGTTCCAGCGCCTTTACAAACTGTCCGTTGCGGTAACACTGCGCCTCGCGTCCGAGCAGTTTTTTCGCGCGTGGCGCGGGTGGATTCTTCCGCCCTTTGTGCTTTCTCGCTTTCGCTTTCACGCCGCCCGTCCCCGAATCCGCCCGAGGTTTATGCGCCAAAGGCGTGCGGATTTCTGAAGTCATGCAGGTCAGAAGTAAAAGACCCCACAAGGTGGGGCGGAAGCAAAAGGGGCCTGACCCCTTTCGTTTCCGTTACAGGATATATTTGCTGAGGTCCTCGTCCTCAAGTATTTCCTTCAGGCTGGTGCAAACGTAGTCCGCATCAATTGTCAGGGTCTTGCGCCTGGTATCCGGCGCGTCGAATGATATCTCTTCCAGCAGGGTTTCCAGCACGGTGTGCAGCCTCCGAGCGCCGATGTTCTGCGACTTCTGGTTAACCTCTTCGGCGATACGGGCGATCTCTTCGATTGAGTCGGGCTTGAATTTCAATTTCACGCCCTCCACCTGGATAAGCGCCACGTACTGCTTGATGAGGGCGTTCTTGGGCTCGGTGAGGATTCGGATGAAATCTTCGCGGCTGAGGCTGTCGAGTTCCACGCGAATCGGAAAACGCCCCTGCAATTCCGGTATGAGGTCGGCGGGACTGGACACGTGGAAGGCCCCCGCGGCGATGAAGAGGACATGGTCCGTCTTTACCATGCCGTAGCGGGTCACCACGGTGGAGCCTTCGATAATCGGCAGGAGGTCGCGCTGGACGCCCTCGCGCGAGACGTCCGGCCCGCGGTGCTCGCTCTGGCGCCCGGCGATCTTGTCCAATTCGTCGACGAACACTATGCCCGAGTCCTCGACGCGCTTCAGCGCCTCTTGGTGGACCTTGTCGCGGTCGATGAGGTTTTCACATTCCTGCCCTATGAGAATCCGCCGCGCCTCGGCCACCGTCACCTCGCTTTTCCTGGTGGACTTGGGCATCATCTTTTCAAACATGTTGGCGAAATCGAAACCCATCTGCTCGATGCCGGCCGACGAGATAATCTCGACCATGGGCATGGCGCGGCTCTCGACGGAGAGTTCGACCTTGCGGGAGTCGAGTTCCCCGGCGCGGAGTTTCTCGCGGAGTTTCTCGCGCGTCTTGGCGGCACGGCCCGTCGCTTCGAAAGTGACGGTGCTGACGTCGGGGTTCTCGTCGACAGCCGTCAAGGACTGCTCCACTTCCACGGGTCTGAATTCCTGTATGCCTTCGGAGTCCGGCAGCAGAAGGTCGAGCAGTTGCTTTTCCGTGTTTTCTTCCGCGCGTTTGCGGACGTCCCTTGTGTGCTCGGCCTTGACCATGTTCACGCCTATTTCGACGAGGTCGCGGACTATCGTGTCCACGTCGCGGCCGTAGTAACCGACCTCGGTATACTTGGAGGCCTCCACCTTCAAGAAGGGCGCGTTGACCAGGCTGGCCAGCCTGCGCGCGATTTCCGTCTTTCCAACGCCGGTTGGGCCAATCATAATGATGTTTTTGGGCAGGACCTCGTCGCGCATGTCCGCGCCGAGTTGCTGCCTGCGCCAGCGGTTTCGGATGGCGATTGCAACGGCGCGCTTGGCCTTGTCCTGGCCGACTATATACTTGTCGAGTTCGGCGACCACCTGCCGTGGGGTTAATTCCTTCACTTTACAGTTCCTCGATATGCACCTTGTTGTTGCTGTAAATGCAAATCTCCGATGTGATGCGCAGCGACTCTTCCACGATCTCCCGCGCGGAGAGTTTCGTGTGGGCCAGCATGGCCCTGGCCGCGGCGAGCGCGTAGTGACCGCCCGAGCCGATGCCTATCAGATCGTCGGTGGGGACTATGACATCGCCCGCGCCGGAGATGACAAGCGAATCATCCTTCGTAATCACGGCCAGCAGCGACTCCAGCCTGCGCAGCACGCGGTCGGTGCGCCACTGCTTGGCGAGTTCCGTCGCCGCGCGTATCACGTTGCCCTGGTAATCCTTCAGAACCCCCTCGAAGCGCTCCAGCAAAGCAAATGCGTCGGCTGATGCGCCCGCGAAACCCACGACGACCTTTCCGTCCAGAAGTTTGCGAATCTTGTTGGCGTCGTGCTTGACGATTGCTTCGCCAAGGGTCACCTGTCCGTCGCCGCCGATGGCGACCTTGCCGTCCCGGCGGACGGACACGATGGTTGTAGATTTGTACATTTCGTCTATCCTCACAAGTTTTGAGGTCTACAATTCCGATATTAACACAAAAGGGTCGACAGGTCAAAGGGCAAGGGACTCAGGTTTCGTGTAAGCATGTAAGAGTTATTGGTACCCAGATCCGGGGTCTGGGGTCAGACCCTTTCCCGTCGAGCCAATCCGCTTGGGCGGGCGGTCACAGACCGCATTTTCACTTTCCGCGTCCGGGATCTTTAGAGAGGGCGTCCGAGAAAAGCAAGCGCGAAAGTGAAAAGACAGCCGAAGGCTGCTCCTCAGCGTCTGACCCCGACCCCTCGGTTCCACCAAGAATTCTCAGATGCTCCCAGGTTTCCTGGGGAAGTTGACAAGTCGAAAGAAAACGGTAGGATGACTGTTCCGTCTATCCCGCGCTCGTGCCGTTCTGTGGCCGTCTGCTTTTGGCCGGATTTCCCTGCAACGTTTCTTTCCTGGTGAATCCGACTCATGGACAAGAAGCCTATCTCCAGCAAAACGGACTTCGGTGCATTCAAGTGGCTGGGGATGGTGTGGGTGGCCGTCGGCGCCGTCGTGGGAGGCGCACTGATGGGATGGCTGCTGGATTACCTCCTGGGAACACGCTTTGTGTTTCTTGTCGTGTTTCTTCTGCTTGGCGTGGGGGGCGGTTTCTGGAAGGCCTACAAGACGATAATGAAGGAATTCAGCAACGAGAACCACAAGTAGAGGGTCAGCGGGAAGCGAAAGAATGAATGATTACCTTCATTTCCGAAACAGGATTATAGCGATATCCGCCGGACTGCTCGTTTCAGCGGAGGTCTTCTGTCTGCTGAGCGGGTTTTACTCCGTTGCCCTGGGATTAGCGCTGGGCGGGGGGTGGAGCCTTGTCAAACTCCTCTTGCACGCTTACCACCTCCGAAAACTTACAAACTGTGCAGGAACAGGGGGAAAAGTCCGATATAACGTATCGGGCAATTTGTCCAGATATCTTATTACCGCCGCTGTGCTTGCAGCGGCATTTGCGGCCCCTTCGATAAACGAGTGGGCCGCCGTGGGGGGCGTGTTTCTTACCAATATCGTGATGATAGTCTGCTCCGTGCTTGAAGGGCATACCGCTCTCACGG
>JAUXGI010000298.1 GCA_030622295.1 Planctomycetota bacterium | reverse complement strand
CGCGGCGTCAAGCGACGGGAATAGGGGGGGCATGTAAGAATTCTGGAAGGGTCGCTGACCTGCCCTAACCGGATAATGCTTATTTCTTATTCATGGCGGAGGGCTTCGATGGGGTCCATGTTGGCCGCGCGCCTGGCCGGATACATGCCGAAGATCACCCCGATCATCGCGGATATCGTGAAGGCGAGTATGAACGACCAGAGGGTGAAGATTACCTTCATGCCTGTGAAGAATTCGATGAGGAGAGGCAATACTATCCCCACGCCCAGCCCGAGCACGCCGCCGAAGAGCGAAAGCACTACCGTCTCCGAGAGAAACTGCACTATGATGTCGCGCTTCTTTGCGCCCAGCGCCCGGCGTATGCCTATCTCGCGAGTGCGTTCGGTCACGCTGGCCAGCATTATGTTCATGATGCCGATGCCGCCGACCAGCAGCGATATCGCCGCTATCGTTCCCAGCACCAGGCTGAACATCCGCGCACTGCGCTTTATCTCCTCCAGCAGTTGCAGCGGCACTATCATTTCCGTGTCCGGCTTGACGTGATACCTCTTCAGCAGGTTCTGTATCACTTCCGATGCGGGCAGCACATTTGAGACGTCTTTGACCTTTACGATGATCATGTGCAGTTCGACCGTTTCTGCTTCAAATGAGCCGGCCTTCCGTTCCAGTATCGTCTTCCCGAAACGGGAGCGCGCGGTGGTCAAAGGAATGAGCACTGCGGAATTCGTGTCGGTGATTATGCTCGTTTCTTCGGTGCCCCCTCCTGATGGTTGCAGAACACCGACAACACGATAGAAGTCAGGGCTGACCTTTATTTCTCTGCCGATAGGATCTTCATAGGGAAAGAGTTTTTCGGAAATGTCATGGCCGATGACGCAGACGGGCTCGCGGTTATGCATGTCCACCGTATTCAGGAACCGGCCTTTTCTCAGTTCCTGGCCGACGGTTTTAAAGTACCAGGGCACGGTTCCCAGCACGCGGCCGTTGATCTTTCGAGGTCCCTTCCAGATGTCGTTTCTTATTTCGCGAACCGGGATGACTATCTCGATGCCGGGGACCGTGGACTGGATTCGTTCGGCGTCTCTGTATGTAAGGCCGTATACTGCAGACTGCACTCTGTGTCCGGATGGACTGGCTGTTTCCTCTTCCGGGGGTTTTACGCTTCTGATGATTATGTTCTGGCTGCCGAGCCTCTTGATGCGCTCCTGCGATTCATAACTTGCGCCTTCGCCCACGGCGAGCATCGCCACGACCGCCCCCACGCCGAAAACGATGCCCAGCATGGTGAGTATTGAGCGGAGGAGGTGGCGCAAAAGGCTCTTGAAGCCGAGTTTGAAGGTTCGTTTCAGTCGGAACAGTATCATGTTAATTCAACCTGTCGCTTTCGATGCGGCCGTCGAGAAGGCGGATGATGCGTCCCGCGCGGGCCGCGATTGTTTCATCGTGCGTTACCATTATCATTGTCTTGCCGTTGCGGTGCAGTTCGTCGAGCAGTCCCAGTATCTCTTTGCCGGTGGCGCTGTCCAGGTTTCCCGTCGGCTCGTCGGCGAGTATGACCAGGGGCTCGTTGGCGAGTGCGCGCGCTATGGCGACGCGCTGTCGCTCCCCGCCGGACAGTTCGGCCGGCTTGTGACCGGCGCGGTCCCCCAGCCCGACCATTTCCGCCAAGTCCTGTGCTTTCCTGCGACTGGCTCCCTCCGATTGCCCCTGGTAGAAGAGAGGCACTTCGATGTTTTCGAGCACGGACAGTTGCGCGATGAGATTGTAGGATTGAAAGATGAACCCCAGGCGGTGGCAGCGGGTCTCCGAAAGCGCGTTGTCGTCGAGCGTGGAGACGTCCCGCCCCCCCAGAAGGTAACGTCCGGCCGTCGGTTTGTCCAGGCAGCCGAGGATGTTGAGCAGCGTTGACTTGCCGGAACCGGAAGGCCCCATTATGGCGACGTATTCTCCTTCCTCCATGTTCAGATTGATGGCGCGCAGGGCGTGGACGCTGACCACGCCTATTGCGTACTCTTTGTGCAGGTCTTCAAGTTCTATCAGCGGCATGTCGTTCTCAGATTATTCCTTGTTGAGCATGTATTTTCTGATGTACTCGATTTTCTCGTCGATGGTCATGCCTTCCATCTGCGGTCCGTGCTTCTCGAAGATGTTTCCGCCTTCCGGTGATTGCATGAGTTGGATAATCTTTTCCCTCTCTTCGGGAAGGAGTTTGCTCATTATCTCCATCATTTCTTCGTATTGTTTCCGGCGTGGATCTTCCTCTTTCATCTGGTCCGGTTTCTCTCGCGACGCCTTGTCGGTGCCCGGCCGCTCTCTTTTTTTGTCCTTCTTTTTCGCCGGCTTTTTTTCAGGCGGGGGGAAACTTGCCTCGACATCTTCGATGCGTTCGTTCGGCCTGGGTTCGCGAAGGAGCACCGTCTCGCCTTCCTCAAGACCTTCCCTGATTTGCACGAAGGTTTCACTTGCGCTGCCCATCAGGACGGGCCTGGCTTCATAATACCCGGCCCTCAGGACGTAGCAGATGGTGCGTCCCTTGCGGGCGTAAATGGCCTGGACCGGAACCGTGATGACGTTGTAGAGTTCTTCGGCGATTATTTCGACGCTGACGGACATTCCCGGCTTGAGTTGGGGGTTGGTCCCATCAATGGTTATCTCTGTTGAATAGACATTGATGTCTGAGCCGAGAAATCCCGCCTGAGAGTCCGGAACTTCGGCGACCCTGCTTACCTCTCCGGTCAGGGAAAGATCGGGAAACGCCTCGGATTTTATGATTGCCTTTTGCTTCCTTCTGACTTTCTTCATCGAAGATTCGTGGACTTTGACGTCCACCGACATTCTGGAAAGATCGGGAAGAGTGATTATCGTCTGGTTTTCGCTGACGTTCTGGTCTCTGCCGATGGGGTTT
>JAUXGI010000016.1 GCA_030622295.1 Planctomycetota bacterium | reverse complement strand
CGGCTTGCGGCGGGCACGGTTCTATCCGTATCGGGTTTTTCAGCCTTTGGCTACGGATTGGCAGCGAGATTCGAGTTCCGGGTCCTCTATCATTTCGATTACGTAGTCAGCGACTTGTTCTGCCGTCGCGCCGTCCTTGCGGCCGGTACAGACAACCTTGTTTTCGGCCGCGCAGGCATCCATCGCCATCTCCAGGATCCTGGCGCGCCTTTCGAAACCGACGTGTTCCATCATCATGATTGCGGCGCGCATCATGCTTCGGGGGTCGGCGTATCGTGCGCGACCTTCTTCGACCATGCGCGTGCCGCTGCCGTGTATGGCCTCGAACATGGCGTACCGGCGGCCGATGTTGGCCGAGCCGGCCGTGCCGACGCCGCCCTGTATCTGAGCGGCTTCGTCGGTAATGATGTCGCCGTACAGGTTCGGCATCACGAACACCCTGAACTGGGTGCGTCGTCTCGGGTCGATGAGTTTGGCCGTCATGATGTCTATGTACCACTCATCGAGATTGACATTCGGATATTCTTCCTTAATCTCGTGCACGATTTTCGAGAACTTGCCGTCGGTGGTCTTGACTACGTTGGCCTTGGTGACCACCGTCACCCGGTCAATCTCTTGTTTCTTCGCGTATTCAAATGCCGCGCGCGCGATACGCTCGGTGCCCTGGGTTGTTATGACCTTAAAATCAACCCCCAGGTCGTCACTGACATGAATGCCCTGGCTGCCGAGCACATATTCGCCCTCGGTGTTCTCACGGAAGAACATCCAGTCTATGTCTTTTTCCGGAACCTTGACCGGACGGACGTTTGCAAAGAGGTCGAGCGCACGCCGCAGGGTTACGTTTGCGCTCTCCAGTTCGCCGCGCGGGTCGCCGCTTTTGGGGGTCTCGGTCGGCCCCTTGATGATGACGTGACACTGCTTAATCTGCTCGAGCACGTCGTCGGGGACGGCCTGCTTGTGCTTGTAGCGGTTCTCAATCGTCAAGCCTTTAATATCCACAAATTCAACCCTGCCTTCCTTCACCTCCCCCTTGAGCATGTGCTCAACCACTCTGCGCGTCTGCTCGCAGATTATCGGCCCTATGCCGTCGCCCCCGGCTATGCCGATTTTGACTCTTTCGAGTTTGGAGTAGTCCGTCCAGGGAGGGGCGCTCTTCATCTTCTCCACCCGTGCAAGTTGCTCCTCCATCAACTTGCCAAAATGCTCTTTTGCACGCTCCACGGCTTCAGCGAACATATTAGTCTCTCCCAAATAGTTAAAGACTGTCTGCCTCCCGCCACTAAGGGCGGGAACCCTGTGAAGGCCCGACATATTCGCCTTTCGCCCGCCAAAGTCAAGCAAAATCGGGGCGGCCCTTTCGCATTTCGCAGACTCGCCCCACCGGGCAACGGGCGCCGTTTTTCTCCGGCAGTCAACGGCTTTTCGGGGTAACGTCCTCGTTGACCATCGCCGCGCTTCTTACTATAATTCAGGACGTGAGACAAATGAAATTCAACAAGATTCTCATGGTGCGGCTGAGCGCGCTGGGGGACGTGGTTCACTGCCTGCCCGCGCTTGATGCGCTGAGGCGCTATTACCCGGAGGCGGAAATATTCTGGGCTGTTGAGGAGAAGGCCGCCGGACTCCTCCAGGGCCACCCGCAACTCGACCGCGTCACAGTCGTGCCCCGGCGGCAATGGACGCGAGCGCTCAGGAATCCGCTCAAGTGGCCGTGGCTGGCGGTAAGCGCAATCAGGTTTTTTGGACGGCTGCAACGGGAGCGTTTTGACCTGTCAATAGACTTCCAGGGGAATTTTCGCAGCGGCCTGATAAGTCTGCTCAGCGGCGCGAGGCACCGCCTGGGCCGAGGCCGAGGCTACGCAAAGGAAAAAAGCCACATCTTCGCAACACATCACCACAAGCCGCCCCCCCGGATTCACCGCGTAGAGCGCGCACTGGGGATGGTTGAGCGCCTGGGCGTGAGAACAAGCGGGGCGGCGGCCGTCCTGCCAATCGACCCCGCCGCAGCGGCCCCCATTGCAACATGGATTGAAGCAAGACGACTTGAAGAAACCGGGGCCCTTGTCGTGATACACCCCGGCACCAGCAGGTTCGGATCCCTGAAGCAATGGGGTGCGGAGAAGTTCCGTGATGTCGCAGAGAGGCTGGCTCGCGAAAGTCACGCGCTTGTGGTACTGACCTGGGGCGGCGAAGCCGAGCGTGAAGAATGCGAGACGATCGCGAAGGCGGCCGGGCAGGGGGTACACATCGCGCCGAAAATGTCGCTGAAAGAGTTGGCCGCCCTGCTGAAAAGCGCGGATGTTTTCATCGGCTGCGACACCGGCCCCCTGCACATCGCCGCGGCGCTGGGCACGCGCGTCGTAGGGATTTACGGCCCGAAGGACCCGGTCATCTACGGGCCTTGCGGCGAGGGCAACATCGTCGTGCGGTCAAACGCGCCGTGCAGTCCCTGCACGCGGCGCAGGTGCAACGATGTTATTTGCATGAAAAACATAACCGCAGAGGACGTGCTCGAGGCGGCGAAGAAAGCCATCTCGGACCTCAAACAATGACGCGCCCCGGCCGGCGTCTTACCCCAGGGCCCTGGCGCCGATGTCCGTGCGGTAGTGCATACCTTCGAAAGTTATTTTCTCAACCGCATCGTAGGCGCGGCGCCGGGCGTCCCCTACATCCGAGCCTCTCGCGGTAACGCCCATCACCCTGCCTCCGGCCGTGCGCCACTCGCCGTTGACCTTCGAGGTGCCTGCGTGAAATACAACGACGTCCTCCATCGCCTCGGCTTCTTCGATGCCCGTTATGGGCAGGCCCTTTCTGTATGAACCCGGATAGCCGCCGGAAGCCAGAACAACACAGAGGGAGGCCCCCTGGCGCCACGACAGAGTCACGTCGCCAAGATTACCGGTGACCGCGCCCTCAAGCAAATCCACCAAATCGGTCTCCAGGCGCATCAGCAGGGGTTGTGTTTCGGGGTCGCCGAATCGACAATTGTATTCCAGTACCTGCGGCCCGGCGGAGGTCAGCATCAGGCCCACATAGAGCACGCCAAAGTAGGGGCGTTCCTCACGGTTCATCCCGTGTACGGTCGGTATGATGATGTCCCGCTCGATGCGCCGCAAGGTCGGCTCCGTAATCGCGGGTACGGGCGAGTACGCGCCCATGCCGCCGGTGTTGGGTCCCTCGTCGTTGTCATAGGCCTGTTTGTGGTCCTGCGAAGGCTCCAGCACGGCCACCGTATCTCCCGCCACCAGCGCGATTATCGAGACCTCCTGCCCGGTCAGGAGTTCCTCGACCACAACACGCGCGCCCGCGCTGCCGAATTTCTTTTCGGTCATCATCGCGTGGCCGAGAGCCCTGGCCGTATCACTATCCCCGCAAATCGCAACGCCCTTGCCGGCGGCGAGACCGTCGGCCTTCAGCACCAGAGGGTATTTGGCCTCCTTCAGCAAACTCTCCAGTTGGTCGTATTCGCTGAACGTCCAGAACGCGGCAGTCGGAATTGAATTGACGCGCATGAGGTCCTTTGCAAAGGACTTGCTGCTTTCTATTTCTGCGGCACGCCTGTCAGGACCGAAGATGGGGATGTGTAATTTGCGGAACTCGTCAACCACCCCCCCGGCCAGCGGCGCCTCGGGCCCGACCACTGTGAGGTCGATGGATTCCTTCACGGCGAATTCCGCCAGGGCCGGGATGTTCTCGACCGAGATGTCAACACACTCGGCGTGCCGTGCTATGCCCGCGCTGCCGGGCGCGCAGTAAATCTTCTGGACGCGCGAAGACTGCGCGATTTTCCAGACAAGCGCATGTTCCCGACCGCCTGAGCCGATTACGAAAACCTTCATGCCGATTTCTCCATTGACTCTCCAGGTAAGGGCTCGACGCCTCAGGATGTTTCGTTCTGCTGCAACGTGCCGACTATCGCGGAGACTTCGTTCTCCTTCTGCGCGACGAGATATTTCCTGAGCCCCGCGGAAATATCGGCGGCGATGTGAACGTTCGTAAATACGGCCGTTCCCACCTGCACGGCGCACGCACCTGCAAGCATCATTTCCGCGGCGTCATTGCCGGTCATCACGCCGCCGCATCCTATCACGGGGATATTCTTCTGCGAGGCGACCTGATGAACCAGGCAAACGTTGTGCACGGCAAGCGGCCTTATCGCAGGGCCTGAAAGCCCGCCCGTATTGCCGCCCAGGAGCGGCCGGCGGCGGCGAGTGTCGATTACCATTCCGACGTACGTGTTGCCGGCGGACAGGGCGTCTGCCCCCGCGTCGATGCACGCGCCTGCTATTTCCCCAACGTCCTCCGTCCCGGGGGCGAGTTTCGCGATGATGGGCTTGGGACACCTTTCCTTGACCGCGCGGATGAGAGCCGCCGCCCCCGCCGGATCCGAGGCAAAGCGCCGTCCGTCCCTGACGTTCGGGCAGGACATGTTCAGTTCAACCGCGCGGATGCTCTCGTGCGAGGCCATCTTCACGCTGCACTCGACGTACTCGTGAACCGTATGGCCGGCGACACTGGCAATGAAATTGGTGTCGAAGTTTTCCAGCATCCCGAGATAATGCCTTATGACGTAATCGACGCCTGGATTTTGCAGTCCTACGGAGTTGAGCATGCCTGCCGGCGTCTCGGCGACACGCGGAGGGGGGTTGCCCTGCCGCGGTTCGAGCGTCACGGATTTGAGGATTACGGCGCCGATGTGTGAGAAGTCAAGGTCCGCCACGCGGGCAATCTCAAACGCATAGCCGAACGTACCGGAGGCCATGATGAGCGGGGTGCGCATCTTCATGCCGAGCAATTCCGTCTCGAGCGACGGTTCGGCGTTTGTGTCGTTTTGCTCCGGCGTCATTCCCAAACGATATCCTTTGCATCAAAAACAGGGCCCTCGACGCAGACCCGCCTGTAGCCGCTGGTTGTTTTTATCACACAGGTCTGGCAGGCTCCTATGGCGCACCCCATGCGCGATTCCATGACGACGGTACACTTGACGGATTTTTTCTCCGCCAACTTCGCAATAACGCGCACCATGGGGGGCGGGCCGCACGCCACAATTTCGACGCCGCCTTCGTAGTCCAGTTCCAGGTACTCTTCCAGAGGCGCGGTAATCAGGCCCTCGAAGAAACCCTCCTCGTGCCGTTCCAGGGCGATTGCACAGTCGATATCACGCTGCGCAAGGGGCTCCAGGGACTGAACATCCTTCCTGCCGCCGACCGGGCGCTTAAGTCTCCGGGAGACAGTCGGCGCAATGAGGAGTTCCCTGTATCGCGCTCCCGCAATAACTATGATTTCTTTCCCGGCATCCTGAAGCGCTTCCGAAAGGTAACAGAGCGGCGGCAAACCCGCGCCTCCGCCGACCAGGAGCGCCGTCCGCGACCTGATGTCCTTCGGATTGATGTTCTTTCCAAGCGGTCCGAGCACGCGCACCCTGTCTCCGGGTTTCAGCAAGGTCAGCATCCCGGTGCCCCGGCCGACGACCTGGTATATCGTGTCAAACTCACCCTTGTCGGGACGGACCCTGTAGAAGCCCAGCGGCCTTCGCAGAATGGGATCAAGCGGTACGCTGTCCGCGTCCGCTCCGGCATGGATTTGACTCAGCGCATGACAGGAAATGGTGAAGAACTGCGGCGGCTTCGCGCAGCGCGCGATTTCCGGACAGTCGAGGGTAAGGCGGTACGCAGCCGACCCTGCCGGCTCCTGCGCGACAACCGTCGCTATGATGTCGAATGGGCCGGTGCGTTTCCGTTCGCTCACGTTCCCCCCGGTAACATATCAAGCAATTCCGATATCAACCTCCACGGGGCGGCGAATTCTAACAGGGACGTCCGGCGGTGTCAAGAACGGCACAACCCACGGGTGCACGTCATTTCTGTCGGGGGAAAAGAGCCGCGAGGGGGTCAGACGCCGAGGAGGAGCCCCGACTTGTCGGGGCGACGGGAGGGGTCTGACTCCCCGAGCCCGTGTCATCACACGGGCTAACCGACAGAAATGACATGCATCCACAATCCGCCATCGCGGGGCGAGCGGGCTCGCTCCTTGAACGCGCGCCTCTTCTCTGTTAGAATCTTCCCTTCCGATTACTTCGCACGAGGGGATGTACACACCCGGAGAAGTGAAGCATGATACATATCGTCATTATGGCGGGAGGTGTGGGCCAGAGGTTGTGGCCGATGAGCCGCAAGAAAAGTCCGAAGCAACTTCTGTCCCTTATTACGGAGAACTCGCTTCTGCAGGACACGGTTGAGCGCGTGTCCGGCCGCGTCAAGGGGTCGGAGATTCTGATAATCACGAACGAGTCCCACGTGGCCGCGATACGCGAGCAGGTGCCCGACGTGCCGGCGGAGAACATCGTCGGTGAGCCGGTGGGACGCGGCAGCGCCGCCGCCATCGCCCTTGCCGCGGTGATGATAGAACAAAAGGACCCCGACGGCATAATGGTCGTGCTTTCCGCCGACCACGTCATCTCACCCGTGGACCGCTTCTGGCGGGCAATTGAGGCCGCCGCCGAGACCGTGGGGCGCGACAGGGAAAGCCTGGTCACGCTGGGCATCGTGCCCGACTTCCCCGCAACGGGCTTCGGCTACATCCACCGCGGCGAACCCGTCCGTGAGCACGAAGGCATCGCCGTCTACGAGGTGCGACGCTTTGTCGAAAAGCCCGACAGCCACCGCGCAACCGAGTACTTCCAGTCCGGCGAGTATTACTGGAACGGCGGCATGTTCATATGGCACGTCGGAACAATTATGAAATGGTTCGGGCGTCTCATGCCCGACCTCCACCGCGCCGCCCGCGAGATAAAGAAGGCCCTCGGGGGACCCGACCCGGCACAGGTCATCGCCGAACAGTACGGCACCATCCGGCCCGAGACCATCGACTACGGCGTCATGGAGAAGGCGGAGAACATCAAGGTGGTCGAGGCGGCCTTTCAGTGGGACGACGTCGGTTCGTGGCAGGGGCTGGAGAAATGGCGCGAGCGCGATGAGCACGGCAACATCGTCGCCGCCGACCACGTGGGGCTGGACACGCATAACTGCATCATCATGGGCCGGGGGCAACTCATCGCGACAATCGGCCTGGACGACATCGTCGTGGTTCGCACCGACGACGCCATCCTAATCTGCCAGAAGGAGCGCTCGCAGGAAGTCCGCGACATCGTGAAAACCCTCGAGGAGAGGAAGATGGAGGAATACCTCTAACGCCATGGCGACTATCCTCGGCATAGATTACGGGCGCAAGCGCATTGGCGTGGCAATAAGCGATGTCGGCCGGAAATTCGCCTCTCCACTCTCCACGGTTGACGCTTCAGGCAATACACCGGCCGTCGCCTCTATCAAATCGCTGGCGGAAAAGCACGGGGCCGGCGAGATTGTGGTCGGCCTGCCGCGCAGCATGAACGGCTCGCTCGGCCCCATGGCCAGGGAAACGATGAAATTCGTGGAAGAATTACGCACATCAGTGGACGTGCCCGTGCAGACCTGGGACGAGCGCCTGACCACCGCGCAGGCGGAGCGCGAGATGATCAGCGCGGACATGACACGTGCGAAGAGAAGGCAAAAACTGGACAAGGTCGCCGCGCAGATAATGCTGCAATCATACCTCGACAGCAGGAGCAGGAAAAATGACTAAAGAAGCCGACATCGAGAAGACCGCTACAAGTCTCGAGCGCCACAACATAGAAGTGATTCGCGCAGCCGACGGCGACGAGTGCCGGAAGAAAGTGCTGGACATCTTGCCGCGAGGCGCATCAATAGGCATGGGCGGGTCAACCTCCGTGCAACAGGTTGGCCTGCTCGACGCGCTCAGGGCGCGGGACTATAACCTGCACGACCAGTACGAGAAGGGAATATCCCCGGAAGAGAATCAACGTCGAAGGCGCGCCGGCCTGACGGCGCAGTACTATATCACCGGCGTCAACGCCGTCAGCGAAGAGGGCGAACTGTTCTTCCTGGACGGCATAGGCAACCGCGTCGCGGCGGTGTCATACGGGCCGGAGCGCGTCATCCTCGTCTGCGGCATCAACAAACTGGTGCGCGACGACGACGAGGCGTGGAAGAGAATCCGCGATAAGGCCGCCCCGCTCACCGCAAAACGCTTCGGCGTGGATACCCCCTGCGCCGAGACGGGGGTGTGCTGTGACTGCGACGCCGAGCGCCGCATCTGTAACATTTATGTCCGCATTCACCGCGCCATGACCCCCGGCCGCATCACCATCATCCTCGTGGGCGAACAACTCGGTTTCTGAAAAGACTCTCAACCAAGGGGGGCTAACCCCTTTGGTTGAGAGTCTTGGTGGTTGGAAATGCGCACGGCTTTTGGTATGTTGACTCCTTGATGTTCGGACGGCACCGCATAATATCGTGGTGATAACATGCCGCACAGAGATGTACTGCAAAAGAAGATTGAGGAGGCCCTGAAGCAGGCGGAGCGCCTGCCGCAGGAGATGTCGGCGGCGCTGAAGGACGCTCATCCCAGCGACGTGGCGGATGTGCTGTCGCGTTTTCCGAGTGAAGAGCGAATAGGCATCTTCGCGACGCTGCCGGAGGAGTTGGCGGGGGAGATAGTCAGCGAGGTAGATGAACCGACGCGGCGTGAACTGGTCGAGTCGATAAGCGAAGAAAAACTGGCGGACATTATCGACGAAATGCCGCCTGATGAAAGCGCCGACGTGCTGGAACACCTGACCGACGAGGAACAAGAGGAAGTCCTGGAGGAGGTCGAGCCCGAACACGCCGGGGAAATCAAGGAGTTGCTGTCGTATCCTGAAGATTCCGCCGGCGGGATAATGACGACGGATTTGCTGTCGGTCGTGGACAGCGCAACGACGGATGACGCGCTGCGCGAGATAAGGAGCCACCCGGATGCCGAGTCGGTGGCGTGCGTTTTCGTCACAAATCAGGACAACGTGCTGGAGGGCGTGCTGACGTTCCGCATGCTCGTGACGGCGGAGCCAGGGACGCCGGCCAGGGACGTGATGAACAAGGACGTCATCTTCGTTTACGTGGACGAAGACCAGGAGGATGTGGCGCGCACCGTGAGCAAGTATGACTTCGTGGCGCTGCCGGTGGTTGACAGGGAGCATCGCCTGCGCGGGGTGGTAACGGTTGACGATGTGCTGGACGTGCTGGAAGAAGAGGCCAGCGAGGACATCTACAAAATGGCCGGCACGTCGGCGCGTCATCCGACCAGGGAAAGCGTATTGAGCAGGGTGGGCTACCGGCTGCCGTTCCTGGCGACGACGCTCGTAGGCGGCCTGGCTTCCGCGAGCATTCTGCTGGCTTTCAAGCATACAACGCAAACCGTAATCATACTGGTTTCGTTCATACCGGTAATGGCGGGCATGGCGGGCAATGTCGGGGTACAATCCGCCACGATAGTCGTCAGGGGTCTGGCCCTGGGCGAGATAGAGACATCCCACGCGCTGCGCGTGTTGCTGAACGAACTGGGCGTGGGAGTGTTGCTGGGTATCATATGCGGGCTGGTCACGGGAGTTGTGGCGGCAATCATCGACGCGAACGTCATGCTGGGGGCGGTGGTGACCACGTCGATGATAGCGGGCATAAGCGTGGCGGCGACCGCCGGAACGCTCGTGCCGCTGGGACTTCACAAGATCGGCATCGACCCCGCCATGGCCGCCGGTCCTTTTATCACAACGCTGAACGACATTACCGGCCTGACCATATACCTGGGTCTGGCAACGATGCTGCTGCAGTTCCTGTAAACAGGTCGCGCAAATAAACCGGAGGCATATATGATAATCAAGTGCTACGAGGTGGGGCCGATTGCCGCGTGCTGCTACGTGGTCGTGGATGAAAACACGGGGGATGCGATGATAATCGACCCGGGCGGCGACGCGGATTTCATCGTGAAAAAAATCGAAGAACTGGACGCCCGGCCTATCTACCTGGTAAACACGCACGGCCACGTGGACCACATGATGGCCAACGCGGAGATAAAGGAGGCGTTCCCGGACATCCGGATTTGCATACACCCCGAAGACGCGGAAATGCTGACAGAGCCCGGCAAGAACCTGTCCTCTCTCCTCGGGGAGGAGATAACGTCACCCGAGCCGGACATGCTGCTCAACGATGGAGATGAGGTTGCACTTGGCGGCAATGCGTTCAAGATCATTCACCTGCCGGGACACTCGCGCGGGAGCATTTGCCTGTACTGCGAGAAACCGGACGGAAACGAGCCGGGCATTATCTTCAGCGGTGACACGCTGTTCGCGGGCGGCATCGGCAGGACGGATTTCCCCGACCCCGACTTTACAGAGCAGGATATGTTCAAGATGCTCACGGATGGGATTCGCGAGAAGATACTGAGTCTGCCGGAGGATACAATCGTCTATCCCGGGCACGGCCCGGCCACAACGGCGGGAAAGGAAAAGCGCAACAATCCGTTCCTCAAGGGGAGCGGCCTGCTCTGGCTGCCGTGAGACCCTGGCCTGCATTTCTCACAAGAGGGCAAAGCAGTACCACGGATTACACGGATTAGAACGGATTTCACCGTTCTTTTTTTGTCTCAAGTTGATTAAGTTTATGCCAGCCCGCATTTCTCACCACGGGAAAGGGGGTCAGGAGTTTATCCCGACGAAGGAGGGGCCGGGCACTGCCCGGTCTTTTTCCTTATAACACTCCCCAATTTCTGGACCAGCCCTTAAGGTGGACGCGGCCTCCTGATATACTACCAAAAACGAGGAGGTCTGCATATGAATCATCGACGACAGTTCAGCGCT
>JAUXGI010000063.1 GCA_030622295.1 Planctomycetota bacterium | reverse complement strand
GAAGTCAGAAGTCAGAAGATATTCGTGTTTATTCGTGTGCATTCGTGGTTCCAAATTCAAGTCAGAAGTCAGAAGTCAGAAGATATTCGTGTTTATTCGTGTGCATTCGTGGTTCCAAATTCAAGATAATTTCTTTTCTCTGCGCTCTCTGTGTTTCTGCGGCTAAACTCAAGATTCAAGATTCGAAATTCGTGGTATCTCCCTCCGGCGACGGCATGAAGAACAGGAAGGCAAACAAGAAGAACGGCAAGGCCAGGCGGCAAAGGGGCGCGCGGCGCTCGAAACGGGAGCCCGCCGGGAAGGGAAAACCGTTCAGCATCAAGGCCCGCGAGTTCGTCGAGGCGATTGTGACCGCGATTATTTTCGTGCTGGTCATACGCCAGTACGCCGCCGAGACATTCGATATCCCCACGCAGTCGATGAATCCCACGCTGCTGGGCGCGAACGAATGGGTCAACAGCGTAGAAACGCGCGTGCGACACGGCGACCGCGTCATAGGCGATAAGTTCTACTACAAATACAATCCGGTGAAGCGGTTCGACATCGTGCTCTTCAGGGACCCCGTCGGCAACCGGGTCGACGAAAAACACCTGGAGCACCGGACCCTGATAAAGCGCATCGTGGGTCTGCCCGGAGATACCATCGAGATACGACACGGTGATTTGTACGTCACCAACGACGACCTGAACGGAGAGATACCGGAGAAGTCGCGCGGCGTGCAGGACGCGCTCTGGCTTAATGTATATACGGCGGACTTCAGCAAAGGCCCGCTGGCATGGGATCTTTCAGGGGTGCCCGCCGTTCACTCCCTGGTAAGCGAGAAGGGAATGGAAGTTGACGTGCGCACTCTGGGCAGGGCGGAATATTCCTATCGCGGCCCGCATGACGACACCGAGCTGCTGCCCAACCCCGTGGGGGATTTGTTGCTGGAGGCGGCGGTGCACCCGCTCGACGGCTCGGGGGCGGTCGAACTGACTATAGTCGAGGACGGCAACAGGTACACGTTTCACATGCCCATCGAGGGCGGCGCCGGCCCGGCGTTCCTGAAAGTCGAACTCCATCCCGACCACAAGATTCGAGACGGCCTGCAAGACAGGTTCACCGGTGAACAAGAAAAGACGGTCTCCCTGCCTGTCGGCAAGACATCCGTCCTGACCCTGGCGAACGCCGATGACCGCGTGACCGCGCGCCTTGACGGCAGGGAGATATTCCGCGTATACTCGCCGGTGGAGCCGGCCTATCGAGACGACACCGACTTCGACGCAAAAAAGAAATACTCCACGCTGAACAGGGTCGCGCTGACGTTGGACGGCTGCCATGTAAGGCTGGAGAAAGTCCGCCTGGACAGGGACGTCTATTACACCGACGTGCTTTATGTGGGGCCGGTGAAGGACGCGCGCGGGCGCCCCGTAATGCCCGTAGATTGCCGCCTGCTGATTGCCGGGGACGCTGACGGGGACCTGTTCGGCGTGGTGGAAAAAGACGGCAGGCCTGTGCGCGAGGACGGGCGTCCCATGCCGGGAAAATATCAACTGGTGGCGGGCGTTCCGAAAAAGCCCGCCCTGGACAATGCCACCAGGCGTCCGTACCGGCTCGACCGGGATGAATACTTCGCCATGGGCGACAACAGCCCGTACAGCCTGGACAGCCGCTCCTGGGGCACAGTGCCGAAGAGATACATCCTGGGCAAAGCCGTGTTTTTGTTCTGGCCGTTTCCGCCGTTCGGAACGTTCCGGCCGAAACTGGCACGGTAAGAAAAAAGGGCAAAGGGCAAAGGGCAAGGGGCAAGGGTAAGGGCAAGGGCAAGGGCAAGGGCAAGGGATTAGCGCGCATTAAATAGAACATGAATCTGGAGTCGCGCGGCTTCGGTCCTTGGTCAGTACAATCAGTCCGATTAAGTCCGATGGAAGTCCCTGTTTCTCCTGTTTTCCCTGTCCCGCCTTGAGAAGGCGGATTCGGCGGATATATTGATGAACATTGACGAACACAATACATTGAGTGAAAAACCGGAGGAGACGCCGGATGCCGACACCCCGCGCGAGGAAGAGCAGGCCGCGCCCGGAGAAGAGCAGGCCGCGCCCGACGGGAAGAAGCACAAACGCTCCCGCATCCGCGATGACGTGGAGGCCGTCATCCTGGCAATCATATTCGTAGTAGTGATACGCGAGTACGTGGCCGAGGCCTACAAGATTCCGACGGGTTCGATGGAGCCGACCCTGATGGGCAACTCCAACGGCCAGGAGAACGGCGACAACATAATCGTGGACAAGGCCTACTACTGGTTCAAACCCGTACAACGCTGGGACGTGGTGGTGTTCAAGTACCCGGAACCCAGTTACATGTCGCTGGCGCCGGGATGCAGCCGCTACAAGCAGGAGCCGGGGCCGCACTCGCAGTCAAATAACCGGGACGCCTGCCTGGAGTGCCACAGGAAAGAAAGGCTCGAATCCACGCAGGAGAGTCTGACGAAACACCCGAAGGTCGTCAAATACCGGCGCAACTTCATAAAGAGATGCGTGGCGCTCCCCGGCGAGACAATCGAAATCAAACACGGCGACATATACATAACGAACGATTCCGGCCTGAAAGACGAGATACCGAAGAAGCCCCGCAGCGTGCAGGATGCGCTCTGGCAGCGGGCTTACTTTTGCGATTTCACATCCCGCAAGCCCTTCGACACGGAACGCTGGGACCTCCCGGCGAGCAACCGATACGAGGTCCGGGACGGAATGCTCGTTGTGAACGCGGGCAACGGGCACGGGGTGGAATTCGAACTGGCGGAAATCAAGGACGACCGAATAGGCGAAAACAACGAAATCGCGACAGGCAACGGCAGACCGGGACTGCGGGGAGCCAACTGCGTGGGCGACCTGATGATTGAGGGGTGCGTCGAATTCCCGGATGACAACTCCCGCGTCAGCCTCGTCATAATCGAAGGCAACTGCGAGTACACGGCGGTTCTCGGACCCGAGGGGGCCACGGTCTCCTGGAAACTCGGCATGAACACCGGCAGAACGCGCAGCAACTCGGAGAAGGTCAACTTCGGTTTCGCCGTGAACGTCCAATACAAGGTACAATTCATCAACGTCGACGACACCCTGTCGCTCCGGGTGGACGGGAACGTCGTATGGGGCGAACGCAGGTTTCCAGAAAAGGACGTCAGGCCGCTCTACGAAGATGACAATAAAGCCCCGGGCGCCGCCCGGGCATCGGTAACGTTAAGGGTGGACCGCGGAAAGGTCGCGTTCCGGTCACTCAACATCTACCGGGACGTCTATTACACGGACAAGAACGACGGGTACGGCGAATCAAGGCCGTACAGGGTGCCGGATGGACACTACTTCGTCCTCGGCGACAACAGCGCCAGGAGTTCGGACAGCCGCAACTGGGGCACTTTCCCGCGAGAGAACCTCATCGGCAGGGCCTGCTTCGTCTTCTTTCCCGTCCGACCGGTCATCGACCTGGAGAAGAAACTCCTCGAATGGGACAGCCGTCTGAAACTCATCAGGTAATACCGCCATGGAACAGGAAAGCACAAACAATTCGCTGCTCGCCGCTCGCGGGCTGGTCAAAATCTACGGCGGCCGCAGGGTCGTCGACGACGTGCACTACGACATCTTCCCCGGCGAAATAGTCGGGCTCCTGGGGAAGAACGGCGCCGGCAAGACGACCTCCTTCCGCATAACCGTGGGGATGATCCGCCCCGAGGGCGGCACCGTCTACCTGCACGGGCGGGACATCACAAACGAACCCATGTACAGGCGCGCACGGATGGGCATCGGCTACCTGTCGCAGGAGCCCAGCGTGTTTCAGCGCATGACCGTGCGCGAAAACCTGCTGGCCATACTTGAGACCCTGGAACTCAAACCAAAGGAGCAGCAGGAACAGGCCGACGAACTGATGACCGAGTTGGGCATCATGGGCCTGGCCGGCCAGAAGGCCAACACGCCCTCCGGCGGCGAACGGAGGCGCGTGGAGATAGCGCGCGCGCTGGTCACCTCGCCCAAACTGATGCTCCTGGACGAGCCTTTCTCCGGCGTAGACCCAATCGCCGTTGAGGAAATAAAGGACATCGTCACCACCCTGCGCGAGAAGGGCATGGGCATACTCCTGACGGACCATAACGTCCGCGAGACCCTGTCCATCACGGACAGGTCCTACATAATAGACGAAGGCAAGATACTGCGCGAAGGCACCAGCGAGGAACTGATTTCCGACCAGATGGTCAGACGGGTCTACCTCGGCGCAAAGTTCACGATGTGAGGTGTGAATGAGCAGGGAAACTTCAGGCAAGAAAAACGTCGGAGTCGCCGTGATACTGGCATGGCTCCTGCCCGGATGCGGGCATTTCTACCTCGGCAGGCGCGGCAAGGCCGTGATATTCCTCGTCGCCGTCGTCGGCGTTTTCGTCTACGGAATGTGCCTCAGCGACTTCCAGAACGTGAATCCCTGCCGATACGACAAGCAGTTCCTGGCACAGATGTTCTGCGGCCTGCCGGCCGTCACGGGATACGTCATCGCGAAATATGACACGAGAGTGGTCGATGAGGGGCCGCAGATCTTCGACGTCAGTTCCGTCTATACCTGTGTGGCGGGGCTGCTCAACCTCCTCATCATCCTCGATGCGGGCTTCCTGGCCGCGAAAGGAGGCAAGTAATGCAACTGGGCGAATCGCTCTTCCACCTGCTGCTCGTCTGCGCCGTGATAGCCGTGGTCATCGCGACCATCCGCAAAGACGCCCCGCGCGCCATCATCTTCGCCGCGCTCAAATTCTTCGCCATGACCATCGGCGTCATGGCGGGCATCGCCATCGTCCTCTACGTCCTTATCAGAATCGGGTCATGATTCATGATAGAAAGGGTATCCTCTTTCCCGCCGCGCCCCACACGGATGCCGCGCATACGCTCCCCAGAAAGTCGGCGGTAACATCCCCCAGGTCAAACACCCTGTCCGCCACAAACAAACCCTGCGCACACTCAAGACACACGCCGTAAACGGTCGCCAGCCCGACGCACAGAAGCACGACATATCTTCGCCGCCACCCCCGGCACAACCGGAACAACCCGGCACAGAGCGTTAGCGCCAGCAACGCGTACGCCGCGAAGTGTATAACCTTGTCAAGATTCCTGACCTCCTCGGTGCCCGGCGGCCTGCGAAACAGCGAACCCCAGAGTATCAACCCCGCAATAGCCAGCGCGACACCAATCCACGCCGCACGAGACGGGTCATTTCGCCAAGTCCTCTCTTCTCTCATTGAGCAGCAGCCCTAAGCATATTCCTGCATCTCACTTATAGAAACTGTCCCCTAAAGGGGTCTGACCCCTTTAGGGGACAGTTTAGCCGGTTAGCCAGTACGGTTGAGGAGTATCTCGCCGCCCACCATGACCAGTTTCGCGCGGCCCTTCACGCGACGCCCGGCAAACGGGCAATTGCGCCCCTTCGACTGAAACTCCTGCGGGTTTATGACCCATTCCTCGTCCGGGTCCACCACGGTAATGTCCGCGACGGCCCCCTCCGCCAGTGTCCCGCCCGGCACCCTGAGAATCCGCGCCGGATTGAGCGACATCAGCCGCGCCAGTTCCAGCCACGTCAACTTGCGGGCATGAACGAATTCCTCCAGAATAACCGCGAGACACGACTCCAGCCCTATGATTCCGAACGGCGCATTAAGGAACGGCCTCGCCTTCTTCTGGGGCGAGTGCGGCGCATGGTCCGTCGCAATAACGTCAATAGCGCCCCCGCACACCGCCTCCTGCAGGGCGGCCCTATCCAGCGGGCTGCGCAGAGGCGGATTCACCTTGAAATTCGTGTCGAGCGTTTTTATCTCCTCGTCGGACAACGCAAGGTGATGCGGCGTCGCCTCGGCGGTTACGTTGATGCCGTCGTCTTTCGCGCGCGCAATCAGACGCACCGATTCCGCGGTACTGACGTGCTGGATGTGAAGCGCGCATCCGGTCTGCCGCGCCAGTTCAATGTCGCGCCGCACCATCAGGGACTCGGAATCCGCGGAGATGCCGGGAAGACCAAGCCTCTCCGCGGCGGCCGCGTTGACGACCCCCGACGCCGACTCCCCCACTACTTCGCAATGAGAAAGGATGGGCCGCTTGAGAATCCTTGCGCGCTCCATGGCCCTGCGCATCATGTCCTCCCGATGCACGGGCGAGCCGTCATCGCTGAAAGCCACGGCACCGGCCTTTGCCAGCAGCGCCAGGTCGCACAGTTCCTCCGACCGCCTGCCGCGCGTTATCGCAGCGACAGGATAGAGCCGCGCGGCATGGACCTCGCGCGCCCGGCGCATCATGTATTCCACCATCTCCGGGGTGTCTGTCGCCGGGTGCGTGTTCGGCATCGGGGCTACAGCGGTGAACCCGCCCGCAAGCGCGGCACGCAGACCGGTCTCGATGGTCTCGTCCTCCTCCCCTCCCGGCTCGCGCAGGTGCACGTGCATGTCTATGAGCCCGGGCATGAGCACCATTCCCCTCACGTCCACGACCACGTCGGCGGGAAACTCGTCCGACAGCACCGACGCAATCTTTCCGTCCTCGTCCATGACATGCTTTGGCGCGTCAAGCCCACTGGTCGGGGCGATGGCG
>JAUXGI010000367.1 GCA_030622295.1 Planctomycetota bacterium | reverse complement strand
CATTTTCATTGGAGAGGATTTCCATTATCAGGCAAAGCGGAACAAGTATCTCATAACGTGATAACTCATCGCTACTTCTATTCGGCCTGATCCATTTATCATGCAGATTCTGAAAGGCGCAATTGTCCAGTAGAATGGTGGGTTTGGGGGGTATATCCAGCATAATATTACTCCTTTCGGTTGCTCTTACTCATGTAGATTCACGGCTTGCTTGGCGCGTCATTTTGCGAAGAAGAATTCGTCCGGTGAGATCTCGCGCACGTTGACCAGGTCTGCGCCGAAGAAGCGGCGGCCTATTGACAAGAACCGTTGCGAGGAGTCGCTGACGAAGAACCGGTATTGAGGGAATGAAGGGGTTTCGCAGAGCATATCCTTTTCGTCGAGGAAACGCCGCACCTCGGTGGCGGTCTCCTCGGCCGAATCAACGACCGTCACGTCGTCACCCATTTCATTTTTCAGTGCATCCTTGAGCAACGGGTAGTGCGTGCAGCCCAACACCAGAGCGTCACCCCCGGCATCCTTGAGCGGGGCCAGATAACCTTTGAGCGCAGCCTTTACGACGACGTCGTTACAGTCGCGGCCTTCCTCGGTGATGGGCACGAGCAGGGGAGTGGAAAGCGCGAGGATTTCGATGCCGCTGTCGAGGTCGCGGATGGCGCGCTGGTAGGCGCCGCTGGCGATGGTGGCCTCGGTGCCGATGATGCCGACCCTCTTGCGCCTTGTGGCGGAAACCGCGGCGCGCGCACCCGGCTCTACCACCCCGATGAGCGGTACGCGGAACGTTTGCCTCAGGTGGTCCATCGCAATGGCGGAGACTGTATTGCAGGCGACGACGATGAGTTTCGGCTCGAAGCGCAGTACGAAGTTTACGTCCTCGACGGCGTAGCGGCGTATGGTGCGTTCCGACTTCGTGCCGTAGGGCACGCGGGCGGTGTCGCCGAAGTAGATGATGTTCTCGCGCGGCAGGAGCGAGGCGAGGGCGCGGGTCACGGTGAGCCCGCCCAGGCCGGAATCGAAAACCGCAACAGGTCGGTTGCGTCCATTGGTTTTGCTATCGGACATGTCCCCCCTCCAGGTAACGCATGGAGAAAGCGGCACATCCGCCGTTCTCTCCGTCACCAGTGGCATTCTATTGCGGGCGGCGGGGTTTTCAAGAAGATAATCGCCGAAACGGCAACCTCAGGGGTTTGACCCCGAAGGTTGCCGTTTAATTCCCATTCGTTATAATCTTCCTGCCATGAAGATACTTGTTACAGGAGCAAGCGGATTGCTGGGACATGCCGTTGCGGTTGCCGCGCAGGAATCCTGCCGCGTTATTGCGCAGTATCGCCGCGAAGCGCCGCCGGACCTGGCGGAGGTGATGCGGCTTGACCTGACGGACGGCCAGGCCGTGTGCGAGGCACTGACCGAAATCACGCCGGAGGCTGTCATCCACTGCGCCGCGATGGCCGACCCGGCACTGTGCCAGAAAGAACGCGAAGCGGCAGAGGCGATAAACTTGGGCGCGACCCGCCGCCTGGCTCGGCTTTGCGCGGGGCACGGCGCGCGGCTGCTCTTCGTCTCCACCGACCTCGTCTTCGACGGGCGCAGGGGACGGTATGTCGAGAGCGACCCCGTGAACCCGGTCAGTTATTACGGGGAGACAAAGGTGCTCGCCGAGGAGGCCGTGCGCCGGGAATGCGCCAATCACGTCATCGCAAGATGCTGCCTGATGTATGGCAGGAGTCCTTCGGGCAGGCGCGGCGCGGACGAGAATCTCATCAATGCGTTGAGGGACGGGGTGGAAGTGCGCCTGTTCACGGACGAGTACCGCACATCGGTGTGCGTGCCGGACCTGGCGCGGGTGCTCTTGTGCCTGGCGCAGTCCGATTTCACGGGCATAATCCACTGCGGCGGGGCCGAGAGAATCAGCAGGTATGATTTCGGGCTGAAGATATGCCGCGCGGCGGGGGTTGATTTTTCACGGGTTGTCGCGGCCAAGATAGCGGACCTGCATTGCGTCCCGCCGCGCGCGCCTGACGTGTCGCTGGATTCGGGCAAATTGCTGAATATGGGGATTCGTCTGCTTGATGTGGATGGGGGCTTGCGCCTGATTTACGGAAGTGCATCACGGCTCGGGGAGTCAGACCCCTTCCCGTCGTCCGCCTGAGGCGGCCTCCTCCCCCGCGGCTGGCCCCCTCCCCGTG
>JAUXGI010000188.1 GCA_030622295.1 Planctomycetota bacterium | reverse complement strand
TTCGCTTGTGCCGTTCGAAGACCGAAGGAAGATACACCTCAACTACCACGGCCTGTCGCTCGAGGAATTTCCATTCTCCGGGCGGACGCCGAGTGGAACACCGCGGATACTCGCCGTGGGCCGCCTGACCGAGACAAAGGGCTACCCCTATCTCATCGAGGCGATGCACCTGCTCCGCCTGCGGGGCATTGACTGCAAATGTGACATCGTCGGCGACGGGGAGATGCGCGGCAGGATTGAAATGCAGATACGCGAACGAGGCCTGGAAGATGCCGTGACAATTCACGGCGTCATCAGCCAGCCTCGGCTGATTGAAATGATGCGCGGCGCGAACGCGCTTGTGATGGCGTCCATAATCGCGCACAACAACGACCGCGACGGCATACCAAACGTCCTGCTCGAGGCGATGGCGCTGGGGCTGCCGGTAATTGCGACGGACATATCGGGAATCCCCGAGGTCGTATTCGACGGAGAGACCGGGACGCTTGTGTCGAGCGGCGACGCGGTTGAACTTGAGGGGGCAATCGCCGGCGTAATCGCCGACCCCGAGGACGCCGCCCGCATGGCCGCAAACGCGAGAAGGAGGATAGAGCGTGACTTCGGCGTCGATGCGAACGTCGGCGCCCTGATGAACATTTTCGAGACTACCATCTGGCACAGGGAACATGCGCAGGAAGAGTGTACTGTATGTAGTTGAAGACCTGGAGCGCGGCGGCGCGGAGCGCGTCGTGGTGAACCTCGCCACCCGCCTGAACCGCGAGCGTTTTGAGCCGGTCATATGCTGCCTCGCGAAGCGCGGCGCACTGGCGGGCGAAGTCGAGCAAGCCGGCATACAACTGCATGTGCTCGGCAAAAGGCCCGGAATAGACCCCGCCGTCCTGTGGCGTTTGCACGCGCTGGTCAGGCGGCTTCGCCCCGACGTGATTCACACGCACCTCTTTACCGGCAATGCCTGGGGCCGCGCGGCGGGATGGCTGGCCGGAACAAGGCGCATTGTCGCTTCGGAGCACAGCGTGGACCTGTGGAAAAACAGGATACGGCGCCTCGTCGACAGGCTGCTGACCCTTCCCACGTACAGGTTGATAGCCAAGTCCGAGGCAATCGCGGACTTCTACAAGACCGTCGTGCACATTCCCGCGCGGAAGGTCGTGGCGATACGCAATGGAATCGATTTGTCGCTGTATGGCAACGGCATTGACAGGCGCGCGGTCCGCGCCTGCATCGGCGTGCCGCAAAACGCGCTCCTCGTCGGCACGATTGGACGCCTGTCGCCGGAGAAGGGCCAGGACGTCCTTGTCGAAGCGCTCAGGATGCTGAAGCGCGATGTGCCCGATATGCGAGGCATCATGGCCGGTGACGGCCCTTCAAGGTGGCAACTGGAACGCCTGGTCCGCTCATCGGGCATGCAAGAGGTAATTTGTCTGCTGGGCCATCGCAACGACGTGCCGGCACTGCTGTCGGTGATGGACATATTCGTACTGCCTTCACACCGCGAAGGACTGCCGCTGGCGCTGCTCGAGGCCATGGCGACGGGCCTGCCGGTTGTCGCAACGGATGTCGGCGGCTGCGGAGAGGTCATCAGGGACGGTCACGATGGCCTGCTGGTTGCGCCGGGGCGTCCGAAACTGATTGCCGAAGCGATAAAGCGCCTCACGCGCGACGAGGGACTGCGGCGTTCGCTCGGGCATCAGGCCAGACGCACGATTGAAGAGCACTTCAGCGTAGATCGCATGGTCAGGCAGATTGAGGAACTCTACCTTTGCAATTAAGACCGGAGACCGAAGACTGAAGACCGACGGAACAAAGCCCTTCGCAGGCTCAGGATAAACTCCTGACCCCCTCGCAGTAATATCAACTTTTGGCAACAGGAACCAATTATAGCCGATGGACGTGCTGATGTTTACATCCCTGGCGTTGCTTGCATACGCCTACTTGCTGTACCCGGTGGTCGTATGGCTGTGGGGGTGGTTCAGGCCGCTGCGCGTGCGCCGCCGTGAGATTACGCCGCGGGTTTCCGTGCTTGTTCCCGCGTACAACGAGGCAAGGCACATCGCCCGGAAGATACGAAATACGCTGCAACTCGACTACCCGCGCGACAGGCTTGAGGTCGTGGTTGTTTCGGACGGCTCCACCGACGGAACCCGCGAGATAAGCATCATGGCGGGCGGCGAGGGTGTAAAGGTCGTCTCTCTGCCTGAGCGTCGCGGCAAGCCGGCGGCGATAAATGCCGGAGTCGGACACTGCACGGGGGAGATACTCGTTCTCACTGACGCCAGCAGCCTGCTTGACCCTTGCTCTCTGCGGAGACTCGTTTCCAACTTCGCGGATTTAAGCGTCGGATGCGCCTCCGGAATGCTGGTCCCGCCGAGGGGAGGGGCCGGGCTGGGCATGTACCGCAGTGTTGAGAATTTCGTGCGCGCATCGGAAAGCCGCGTTCACTCCTCTGTGGGCGCGACCGGGGCAATGTTCGCCGTGCGCAGGAGCCTCATGAGGAAATTGCCCGACGATACCATTCTGGACGATTTGATGATACCGTTGAACGCGATACGACGCGGGTACAGATGCGTGTTTGACCGCCGGGCGCACTGCATCGAGCGGGAGAGCATCACGCACAAACAGGAATTCGTCAGAAAGGTCCGCACTCTCGCGGGCAACTACCAGGCGTTTATGCGGCAGCCGTGGGCGCTGGCGCCTGTTGTGTCGCCGATTTGGTTCACGGCGTTGTCGCACAAGATATTGCGGCTTTTCTGCCCGGCGTTGCTTTTGACGCTGCTGTTTTCGTCTGCGGCGGCGGCCTGGCAGGGCTGTCCGGCGGCGCAGTGGCTGCTGATAGCGCAGGGCGCGTTCTATCTGGCTGCTCTTTGCGGGCGCGTCGTGCCGCCGAGGCTGCGCGCGAGCAAGGCATTCGTACCATATTCGTTTTGTGTGTTAAATGCCGCTGCGCTGGTTGCACCGTTTGCCTACTTCACGGGCAAAGCCGGCGTCAGATGGCATAAGGAACCGGCGGTGGAACATGCACGGTAAATCCATAGTCCTGATGTACCACAGGCTCGTGGCCGACCGCGGCGATATGGACGCCGTCCCGCCCGCGGAACGGATTTATACGGGCACTGCCGGGGAGTTCGCGAATCACCTCCGCGCGATTCGCAAAAGCGGTTGGCGGCCCGTACAGCCGGAAGCGCTGTCGGAACGCCCTGCCGGCAGGAGGCTTCTCATAACCTTCGATGATTCGTGTGAAAGCCACTACACGACGGCCCTGCCGCTGCTGCGCGAACATGAAATGTGCGCCGTTTTCTTCATCACCGTTTCCGAGGTCGGCAGGCCGGGCTGCGTGACCTGGGAGCAACTGCGGGAAATGCATGAAGCCGGCATGGCCGTCCAGTCGCACGGCTACACGCACGGGTTCATGCCGGGGCTGAGCAGAAGAGAATTGACGGATGAACTGCGGCGTTCCCGGGGCGAGATTCAGGAACACGTCGGCTGCGAGGTCACGATGCTGAGTTTCCCGGGGGGGCGCTGCAGCCGCCGGGCGGTCGATATCGCAAGGGAGTGCGGTTATTCGCTCATCTTCGGCTCGAGTGTCGGCGTGAATCCGGGCGGGGAAGCCCCGGTGCTCAAGAGGGTTCCCATAACGTCCCGCGTGGACGGCGCGCGGATATCCCGCATCCTGTCCAATCCTGCAAGAGGCCTTCTGGGAAGCCGCCTTCGCTTCGAGGCGACGCGGCTGGCGCGGTCACTTTTTGGCGAGGCGCTCTACGGTGCGCTGCGGGGACTCGCCCTCCACAGAGTGCGCCGGGGTGTGCTGTACCAACCATGATAGGCTCAAGAAACCCGCCGTTTTTCCCGAAATAATGGGAAGAGAGGGAGGAACACGGACTCGGACATGGGAATCACCGCA
>JAUXGI010000216.1 GCA_030622295.1 Planctomycetota bacterium | reverse complement strand
CAGCCGATGACGAGGATCTCCGGCTTGGGCTCTTCCTGTCCGGCGTTCCTGATGCCGACGCGAATCGCCCATATATCGCGGCCTTCGCATGTCTTGCCCAGGCTGTGCATCTCGGCCACGTCGGGCCGCAACTCCGCCAGTTCCTTCAGTTCCCCGATGAGTTGATCGTAGGGTCGATATTCCTCGCCCATACCGGCAGCCGCGGCCAATTCCCAGATCGTATGCTGGACGCACGAAACCGAAAGGAGCGGAATGAGAAGGAACAGTATCAGGAACGGTATTCGGGATTTCTTCATCTCTACACCTCTGAGAATGGTTCTGAATCGGGCGTCGCTGCGGTCACCGGGGCAATTCCACAAGACATTATCCGGTCAGCGCGGTTCGCCGGCGAGTCAACCGCAGTATCGCCGGTCGATGTTTGGAACACGCCGACCAGACAAACCCTTCATCTTATTATATCACAGAAGGCAAAAAGGATGCAACAGTCAGGGCGGTCCTTGGCCGCTTTTATACTTTTCCTCCTGAGTAGTTTCAGGGTTGACCCCGAGAACACGAACGGCAAAAGTACAAAACCCCACGAAGTGGGGCGGCCCCTGACCCGGCGCGGCACGCCCGGATTCTATAAAGAGTCGTGCGCGGCCTGCCGATAAAGCGACAGGACGATTTCTGGAGGTTGGCGTGGCCATCATTGACACCATTGTGAAGGCCGTAAAGGACTACGGCGCTTCCGACCTGCACCTGACCACCGGCTCTCCGCCCGTCTTGCGGGTGGATGGTGAAATCCATCTCCTCAAGCACGAGACCCTCACGCACCAGGCAACGGAACAGTTCCTCTTCGAGATCATGTCCGAGGAAGACCGGCGCACCTACGAGCGCGACAAGGACATAGACTTCGCCTATGAAATCCCGAACGTCGTGCGGCTGCGCTGCAACGTCTTCGAGCAAATGAACGGCATCGGCGCCGTCCTGAGGCTCATACCTACGAACATTCTCTCGTTGAAACAGTTGAACCTGCCGCCGCAGATACTGGATTTCACGGAGTTCAACAAGGGACTGGTACTGATAACCGGCCCCACCGGAAGCGGTAAATCCTCGACGCTGGCGGCGATGATTGATCACATCAACAGGACACGCAAGTGCCACATACTTACCATCGAAGACCCTGTTGAGTTCGTGCACGAGAGCAAGATGAGCCTGGTCAACCAGCGCGAAGTCGGCAGGAACACACGGGACTTCGCGTCGGCATTGCGGGCGGCGCTGCGCGAGGACCCGGATGTTATCCTGGTGGGCGAGTTGCGCGACCTGGAAACGATACAACTGGCCGTGACCGCCGCCGAAACGGGCCACCTGGTCTTCGGCACGCTCCACTCGCGCACCGGACCTCAGACAATCGACCGCGTCGTCGACGTCTTCCCCGAAGGAGCGAAGGCGATGATACGCGTAATGCTGAGCGAATCGCTCAGGGGCGTCATCACCCAGCAACTGCTGAAGCGCGCGTCGGGCCACGGGCGCGTGCCCGCGGTTGAAATACTCAGGGTCAATTCCGCCATCGCGAACCTCATACGCGAGGGGCGCACATTCCAGTTGCCTTCGCAGATGCAGGTGATGAAAAAGGAAGGGGTTATCATCATGGATGAAGCGCTCATGACGCTGGTCGAAAAGGGCATAGTAAAATACGAGGCCGCGCTGAACGTGGCGGAGAACCAGGAATCCTTCAACCGCTATTTCGGCAAACACGCCACAACGCGAATAGTATCGGCGGCACAGGTCGCACACGACGGGCAGACGGATCCTCCACGGCAGCAGAAGCAGAACGGCCCCTCACGCTTCACCGGCACCAAGAAGTGAGAGAAACAATTATATGGAACAAAACCACACCATGATAACCGGCAGCCTGAAGCAGATAAGCCTGTTCGACCTGGTAAATTTTCTCAAGTCCGCGGGCAAGACCGGCATACTCACCCTGGTCAACGAGGACCGCCGGGGATACTTTTACTTCCGGCAGGGACAGATAATCGACATAATGGACGAAAGGCTCGCCCACGGCGAAAACCTGGCGACAAGATTCTTCCGCTGGCAGGAAGGGAACTTCGAGTTCACCCAGGCCGAGGTGCCGGAATCCCCTCGGATAAAGAAAGATACCGACTCGCTCCTTTTTGACATCGCCCGCAACCTTGACGAGGAATCAAAACGGCCCCCCGACGAAAACGTGCCGGACGCCGGCGAGACCGCCCCGGTCGACGAGATGATGAAACTGCGCGAGGCATTCTCCAGCGCGTTCAAGCGTTCCAGGGACGGCAACGCGCCCTCGAGACACATCGACGTTCACGACATCATTAAGACATTGCGCGAAGAGAGCGCTTACGACATCACCATACGGGCCGGCAGGCCGCTGCTGGTGCGCAAACAGGGCAGCGAACTGACCCCCGCGGGCGAACCCATCAGCGGCCTTGACGTCGTTCGACTCCTGGACCAGGTCATGTCCAAAGAGAACCACGCCTTCCTGCACGAGAAGGGCTATTTCCGGCAAAGGAAGTTCGAAACAGCCAGCGGCGACCTGGAATTCCTCGTTGTACGCGACCTGCAGGGCTACACAACAACATTCAGGCTGATTGAAAAGCAGGTCCCCACAATCGAAGACGTCGGACTTGAGGACAGGGAAGAACTCAGGGGACTCTTCGATGAGCCGGGAATACTGCTCATCTCCGGCGCGAGGCCGGGACTCCGGGGCAATCTCTTCGCCGCTCTTGTGGAGTGGCTGAACGCGAACTACGACTCGCACATCCTGCTCATGACCGAGCGTCACCAATGGGCCTTTGAGGACAAGAAATCGACCGTCACACAACTGCTCGTGGACGAGAACAGTCGGGACAACGACGCAAAATTGCGCGCGGTCCTCAGCAACGCCCCCAAATTCGTCGCCTACAATGCCCCCCTCGCGCCGGGTATACTCGATGCGCTGTTGGACTTCTGCCAGGAAGGCGGCTGCGTACTGCTCGCCGTCAGAGGCGGCGACGTTGAGGCGCTGGCCACGCAAGTCTCACAGGCAACCGGCGGGAAATCATCCCGGGAGGTGCTCATACGGACACGCGCGCTAATCTACGCCAATGATGCCGGCTCCGCCCGCATCAAGTTGATGTCTCCGGACGGGACGACCAAACTCACCAGGACCATACGCAAGCAACCCGAGCCGTCGTCAGCCGCCGAGTAGCCCGCTCCCGGCGAGGGCCTCATCGAAGCAACAACTGCACCAGGGCCGCTATTGCTCCAACCATCGCCAAAATCAACGACACGCCGGCAAGCCACGCCAGCCACGGATTGCGCCCTTCCTCGATGCAGGCGTTTCTGTATGAAGTGAATATCCGCCGCATGTGCCTGACTTGTCTCGCCGGACTCAGGCAGAACACGAACAGACTCAGCCCCCGCTCCACGCGCACGGCCTTAAGCCCCGCCTTCAGGTACAGGACTGCGAAGACCGCCAACATCACCGCCGAAAATGCCAGGCACACCGTCCACATCGCATCCTCACCTTGAAAGAAATGACAATAACAGGCAACGGGCAATCCGCCTCAGGCGGACAACGGGCAACGGAGACTCCGGGGAGTCAGACCCTTTCCCGTCGCCCCGACAAGTCGGGGCTCCT
>JAUXGI010000396.1 GCA_030622295.1 Planctomycetota bacterium | reverse complement strand
GCAGGTAAGAATCCTGGATTTTCACATCGTCTCGAAGTTCCGCGAGGGGACAGTCAACAATCTACGCCCCGACCTTCATTTTAGTTTTCAGATGATTGTCGGGGCCGTAATTGTGACAGTCCCCGTCGCTCACTTCCCAGGCCCGGGGGGCAGACCCTGAGGCCCGGCGAGGGGGTCAGACGCTGAGGAGGAGCCCCGACTTGTCGGGGCGACGGGAAAGGGTCTGACTCCCCGAGCCCGCCTTACGAGCGCAACTCCGCGCGAAACGTCTCCTTCAGCCTTTGCACAATCAACTCCTGCGCCTGTGCCACCTCGTCGCCCGTCAGCGTGCCCTCGTCGCTGCGATACATCATGCGAAAGGCGAAACTCTTCTTCCCCTTCGGCAACTGTCTGCCCGCGTAAAGGTCGACAAACCGCACATCGCGCAGAGTGCCGACGCCCGAAGACCTGACGCATTCCTCCACCCTGCCCCACGTCACATCCGCATCAACGACTATGGACAAATCCCTTTCAACGGAGGGAAACCTGGGCAGCGGCGCGTATTGCACAACGTCAACCGTCTCCCTCACCAGGGCGTTGAAATCGATTTCCGCGTAAGCCGGCCCGCCTCCCAGGTCGTATTCGGCCAGCACGTTCTCGGAGACGACGCCGAGTTGCCCCAGCACCCCCTCTTCGCCGGTTATTATCGCCCCCTGGGAAAAGACGGGGTTGTCGCTCGGACGGTAGGTCGCCCGCCCCCTCATGTGCAGACCATCAAAGAGCGATTCCAGGATGCCCTTCATGTCCAGTAAATCTCCGTCGGTCAAGACCCCCACCACCTGTTTTTCCACGGGCAGTTTCCGGTCTTCCGTCGGCAGAAACACCCTGGTCAGTTCGAATATCGAGACCTCGGGTGTGCCGTGGTTCCAGTTATGGCGCTTCACCTGCAGGAAGCACGGCAGGAGGCTGCGCCGCAGCAGGCCTTCCCGCTTGTTTACGGGGTTTCGCACGACGAGCGAATCCCCCGCCTCCCAGAAGCAGGCGCGTCCCGCGGCGCTGTCGCCGACGAACGGCACCGTCACCACCTCGTTGCATCCGTTGGCGGCGAGTATCTCGCGCACCCTTTCTTCCACATCGTGTTCTCTCGAAGGCGGCGTAACGGCAATGCTTATGGGTTTCTCGACGCCGAACCTGTCGTAGCCGAAATGCCGCGCGACCTCCTCGATGAGGTCTATCTCGCGCTCCACGTCGCGCCTGTGGGAAGGCACCTCGACCTCGACCTTCTCCCCGTCACGGCTGAGAACCCTGAACTGCAACGCTTCCAGTATTCTCACCGCCTCATCCGCCGGCACCTCAACCCCGAGAATCACGGACAGCCGCGAGAACCGCATCGACGTTTTTACTACCGGCGGTCTTTCACCCTGAACGTCGATGACACCTTCCAAGACTTCGCCGCCGGCCATTTCCGCCATCATAGAGGCCGCGCGGCGCGACGCCCAATCCACGCACTCCCGGTCGACGCCGCGCTCAAAGCGGAAAGAAGAATCGCTGGCGAGTTTGAGCGCGCGCGATGTCCGGCGAATACTTGCGGGATTGAAGTAAGCGCTCTCCAGCAGGATCGTCGTCGTGCCGTCGCCCACCTCGGTGTCGAGGCCGCCCATCACGCCGGCCACGGCCACCGGCCGCGCGGCGTCGGCGATAACAAGCATGTCGTCCTTCAGTTCGTATTTCTTCCGGTCTATGGCCGTAATCGTTCCGCCGGCTTTCGCGCGGCGGACGACGATACGCCCCTCATTCAACCTGTCGCAGTCAAAGGCGTGCAGGGG
>JAUXGI010000345.1 GCA_030622295.1 Planctomycetota bacterium | reverse complement strand
GGACCGCTCGCGAGGTTCCGTAATTGTGACAGTCCCCGTCGCTCACTTTTCAGGGCTCGGGGGTCAGACCCTTTCCCGCCCCGACAAGTCGGGGCTCCTCAGCCCCTCCTTCGTCGGGATAAACTTCTGACCCCCTCGCCTGTTGCCCGTTGCCTGTTGCCCAGATACTCCCGGAATGCCATTTGCGTGATGCTTCGCAGGGCTGCGTGCAGGAATGGCGAAGCGGCGGCTGTCTTTTACATCATTATATCTCGTCGGGTCTTATCCATATGAGGAAACCGCCTTACATACCGGCCGGGCTGGCGTTGCTGATGTTGATATGTCCGTCCGGCGCGGTCGTGTCGAAAGAAGCGACAGCGGACAGGCACGAAGACCGCGAAAACCTGGCGGTGCTGCACGTGCTCGAGGGCGAGGACATCGCCGCAATCCGCTCGGCGGAGGTCAACTTTCAACAACGTGACTGGCAAAAGGGAATGGACAAACTGGTGCCTCTTTTCAGGGAAAAACCAGATATGCTGGTCCCCTCCGGCGACGGACGCACCTTTGTGAGCATGTGGGAGTATTTCCACAATCGCATGATTGCGCTTCCACCGGCCGCAACAGAGGCGTACCGCAGCCGGGACGCAATCATCCGGAAGAAGTTTGAGAAGGCGGAATCGGACCTCGACATCGATACCATCAGGGAAATTGCGCGCGACCACGTCTTCACGAAACCCGGCCGCGCGGCGCTTCGATTTCTCATCGAGCATTATTACGAAAGGAGGCGGTTCGCCGAGGCGCTTTCCTGCGTATCACGCTTTGAGAATTACCTGGCCTTTGACAGGAGCGACTCCATCCGTGTCGCGGCGATGAAACTGCTGTGTTTGGCCAAGACCGGCCGCACGGACGAGTTCGCAACCGCCGCGGCGGACATGACACGGAAACTGGCGGAAGAGGATGTTCAGTGGCACGGGGTCACAATGCCCTTTGCGGAGTTTGCGGAACGTTTGTCTCTCGTCGCCGGAGCGGTGGAGCGCCGCGAGAACGCGGGGCCGCTGCTTCCTTCGCACGGCGCCGCCCCGGCGCTTCCGCGCCGGGCCTCCGCCCGGGACGCGGGCGCGTATCCCGCCGAAGAATCGCTGTCATCCGACATCATGGCCCGGTGGCAGGCGGAAACGCCGTTCACCGACGTCTATCCGGTTTTCAGTGAGGGAACGATTTACCTCCGCCTGCGTTCTTCCATGTTCGCACTGGATTTGGACAATCCCGAGCAGCCGCGCTGGAAGAGACATTTCCCCGCGGACGGTGCGAGGGGGGACACAATTTCGCCCGGCAACGGCAACTGTCGAATGGCCGCGGTATTTGCCGCGGCGGCGCACGAAGGACGCGCCTTCACCAGTTTCAGGGACGTTGACGGAATCGCGCGCCTGGTCTGCCTGGACGGCAAGTCGGGCAGGATTCTGTGGACGGCGGGGAAAAAGGATGGAGAAGAGATTATCGATTCGGCGCATGTCGCATCGCCGCCAGCCTGTATCGGCGGCTCGGTTTACGTGACCGCCGTTCTGCCACGCGGCGCGAAGGGCGATGACTACTACTTCATGCGCCTCGATGCGGCGGACGGCCGGGTTATCTACTCCACGTTTCTTTGCACGCGCATTGCTCCCCGGCAAAGCGGTCAGGTGCTCTACCCCCCTGCTCCCGCGATTATCGCCGACGGCACCATTTACGTTGCCACGAATGCCGGGGCGGTCTGTGCAATAGATGCGATGTCCGGCAGGCTGAGATGGGTCGCGCAGTACGACCAGTTCAATTCCGTATCGGCTTCGCCCGGCGACAACAGGTTCGAGCGCGCGACGAGAAGAGATGTGTCATTCTCTTACGGCGCTCCGGTGTTTCATCGCGGCGTGCTCTTGGTTGGGCCGCCCGAGGCGGACTCGCTCATCGCAATGGATGCCGGGAACGGCAAGGCGCTGTGGCGGCTGGACAACTCGGGCAGAGACTACGCGCACCTCGTCGGTGCGCTGAACGGGGCGTTCCTTCTGTCAGGCAGGAAGGTAGGCGCTTTCGAGGCAAGGACGGGCAGGCCCCTGTGGCCATCCGAGCCGGACCTGGGCACGCGCGCAGACAGCCGCGGCTTTCTTGCGGGGAATTTGCTTGTTGTGCCGGGTAATGGAATTTTTACCTTTATTGATGTTCGCAACGGGCGTGTAATCGCGAGGAGTGATGTGGGGGACTTGCTGCAAAAGCCTCTCCCGGCTGGAATCGCCGACCTCACGGGGAACCTGCTTCCGGCGGGGGACGGGATAGTCTCCGCTTCGCGGAATCGAATCGTGATTTACCCCGCCAGAAGAGTTGAGAATCTCTCCCCCGAGACTGAAAAGGGCAACAAGAAGCCCTGAAACCCGATTAGCGACCGGGGG
>JAUXGI010000348.1 GCA_030622295.1 Planctomycetota bacterium | reverse complement strand
GGCAGGCGGTGTTTTTGCGGCCATTATGATGTTCACATTTGATATTCCAATTCCTGTGAGATGAAAGGATCGCCAACATCAGATTGGAGAGGGATGCTCGTAATCTCGCGCCTCAAGTGGCCGTTAGCATAATCCAAGACATCGCGCAGATTGGACTCGACCACAGCGCACACGGCTTGGTACTCTTCAAGACGGCGCAGTTCCTTAAATCCCTCCCCCCATTGTCAAGACCACAAGTCGGTCGATTTAAGGTGAAGCCTCCCGGTTGCGCTACTCTTCCGTGGAGTACGTGTTGATGAGGTTGTGCAACTCTATCCTGTCGGGCCGGTCGGGCTCTATCTCCAGGACGGTCTTCCAGTGGGCCACGGCCTGTTTGTAATCCTTCGCGTCGCGGTAGGCGTATGCAATCATCAGGTGATACGAGGCGACGTCGGGTTTCTCCTCAATGGCCTTGCCGAGGTATTCGATGTAGCCCCTGAGGTCCCCGGCCTGGTTCTTGCGGCAGGCCACCCGCAGGTAGGCGTTGACCAGCACGGAGCCGTAGGTCTCCGGCTGTAGTTTTATGGCCTTGCCCGTGTGCTTCAGGAACTCCTCGTAGCGGCCCAGGCCGAATGCGGCCTCGGCGAACTGGTGGTAGAGCAGCGCCTTCTCGTCCTTGTCGATTTTCCCTTCCAGTTCCGCGTAGAGCGCGTGGGCCTTCTCGAACCGGCCCGCTCCCAGCCAGATGTTGGCGCGCAGGAAGAGGATGTCCGGCACGTCGATGCCCGTCTCAATCGCGCGGCTTACCTGGTATATCGCCGATTTCGCGGGGGCGACGTAGAAGGTGTCTTCCTTGCCTGATACCGGGTCGATGATATACACCTCGTCCTTTATAGTTCCGGGCTTTCCGTCCTTGATTACATGTTCTGTGATTGTTCCCAGGTAGTTGCGAAGGTTGCTGTAGGCGGTGGCGAGTTTGTAGTGCAGGATGCCCGTGTCATGGCCGAGGGCCAGGCACTTCTCGTAAGCCTTGGCGGCCAGTGCGAAGCGGTTCTCGCCCAGGTATATGTTGCCCAGGTCGTAGTGGTCGGAAGCGGACCGGGGGTTCTGCTCGATGGCCTTTTCGTAATTCATGCGCGCCTTTTTCAGGTCGGGCAGGCTGTAGTAGGCCCTTGCGAGCATGTGGTAGACGGCGTAGTCGTGCTTGAATTCGAGTACGGGCTCCAGGACGGCGATGAGTTCTTTCCACCTCTGTGCCTTTTCGTATATCTCCGCCAGCGCCATGCCCGCTTCGGTGTGTTCCGGATTCTCCTTGAGTATTTCGAGGAAAATCTTCTCGGCCTCCTCCGGCTTGTTTGCGTTCTTGAGCGCTTTGGCCAGGTAAAGTTTATAGATGGTCTTTGTGGCGTCTGCCGCCGCTGCCGCGCGGAACTGTTCTATCGCCTCCTCGTACTTGCCGAGGAAGAAAAAGCGGCGTCCCTGTTCATAGGCGGTCTCGCCGGGCGGTACTTCCTTCGCCTCGGCGGGCTCGGTGGATTCCTCCGGTGTCGCTCCCGCCGGGATGCAGTCCACGTGGATTGCGGCGATTACGAGAAATGCCGCAAATATGAGTATTCGGTAATTATTCATCGTGCTTCCTCCAACATCAAATCTGATTCAATCCGGTTTTCCCGGACGGATAGATTATTCATACAAGCGGTACTTATTTATCCATTCTCTCTGTTTCTTGGCCTGCTGGAGCCTGGGGCCTTTGGGGAACTTGTTCTCGTAACTGCGATAAGTGTCTATCGCCTTGACCCACATCTTCAGGTGTTCGTACATTTCGGCCAGGCGGAAAGTCGCCTCTTCAACGCGCTTCGACTGGGGGTAATTGTTGATGAAGGTCTCGTACTCTTTCCTGGCCTTCTTGTAGAGGCCCTCGTGTTCATAGTGCTTCGCGCGGCGCCACACGGCGTCCTCGGCTACGGCCGTGCCGGGGAAGGTGGCTACTATCCTGTCATAGACCTCCATGGCCTTGACAGGGTCTTTGAGGCGGTTCTGGTATATCTCGGCCATGCGCAGCAGGGCATCGTCGGCGTAGTCGCCCAGCATGATCTTTGACGCCTTTTCGTACGCCCTCACGGCGCTGCGCAGGGCGGCGTTTATCCGGTCCCGGCGGTTGGCCATCTCGAAGGCGGTCATCGCCTCCTCGGCGCGGCTGGCCTGCTGTGCGGAGGCGCCGGCCTGGGCATAGCGTTCCTCCTTCATTTTCGCGCCCATACGTGCCTGCGCCATCTCGGCCTCCCTGCCCTTGCCCGCGGAATACAGGCTCTCGATCTCCGCGTTGAGTCTCATCGCCTGTTCCTCGAGGTTCTTCTGCGCCTGCTAGTGTGCAAAGTGCTGCGCCTTTGCG
>JAUXGI010000210.1 GCA_030622295.1 Planctomycetota bacterium | reverse complement strand
TGAGCCTTGAGCCTTGAACCTTGAACCTTGAATCCGCCTGAGGCGGAAACCTTGAACCTTGACGGACTTGATGTTCCAATACCGGGAGGCGAGGAGAAAATGAGAAAGTTGTTCGCACTATCCTTACTGGCGGTTTGCATAACCGGCGCGGGCTGCTCCCTGGCCGTGCCCGAAGACGAAGGCCCGGCAATCGAAGACCAACTGGCCGCGCAGGAGGCAATCAATCAGGCCGACCAGCTCTTCGACAGGGGGAAGTTCTACAAGGCCTACAAGACATACGAACGCGGCCTGCGGCTTTACCGGCGCTATCCGCAACGCGAAAAAATCGTCAGGCGCGAGATAGAGGAAATCGGCGTCAGGTTCCTCGACGGGACAATCAAGGTCGGGTGGTTCGGCACGGGCTTCCTCGCGAGACCCCGCCGGGAGGTCGGCGTGGACATCATCAGGCAGGTCGTCATGAAGCACCACAGGGAGGGCTACGAATTCCTGCCTGACGCACAGTACAGGCTGGCCACATATCTGTTTGACCGCCAGCGCTACGAGGAAGCGCAGATTGAGTTCGAGTTCCTTATCAGGAACTTCAGGGACAGTTACTGGACTACGATATCCGAGTTCCTGCTGGCCGAGTCGCTCTACCTTCAGAACCAGGGTGCCAGGTTCGACAGGGGCACGCTCGACGACGCGCAGGAGCACTACACGAGATTTCTGGAAAGGAGCGGCCCCGGCCCGGGTCCCGCCGGGGACGAGCGCACCAGCCGGGCCAGGGAAAGGCTCGATGCAATCCGCAATACGAAAGCGGAGAAGGAATATCTCAAGGGGGAGTTCTACTTCAAGCGCGAGCAGTACCATGCCGCAAAGATAATGCTGGAAGGCGTATTGGGCCGGTATGCCGGCACGGTGTGGGCCGACGAGGCGGAGAAACTGCTCGCGAAAACTCAGCGAAAGCTGGACGAGGAAAGATGACAGGAAACAACCCATGAAAAGAATACCCGTATGCACTCTGGCCGTGCTTCTGATTGTGACGGCGGGTTGCGGCTACGTGCACAAGTCGCTTCTGCCCGAAGACGTCAAGAGCGTGAGGGTGGACATCTTCGAGAACATGACGCTCAGAGAGGATTTGGAACTGACCGTTTCCAAGGCCGTCATAGATGAACTGCACTCATCGACCAACCTCAAGATTACGGACGATAATCCCGACTCCATACTCAAGGGCACGCTGACGGCCACGCCCAGGGAGGCCTTCATCGAAAACCGTTACGGCACCGTCACCAGCGGATACGTAACCCTGGAGGTGGAACTGGTGTGGACCGATGCCAGGACGAACCGTGAAATACCGCTCAGACGCAGAACAGTGAGGGCCCGCACGCATTACAACGTGGGACGCGGAGAGAATTTTGCCATCGCGGTACAGAAGGCCGCCGAACTTCTTGCCGTGAAAGTGGTGGATGCGATGGAAAAAGAATGGTAACCCGACGGGCCTCTTCGTGAGATAACGATACCGTGACAAAAGACATGCAAAACAAGAATTACGACGACGGCAGTGAGAAGCGGCGACCTCCGTCCGGAGAGCGCGAGCCGGATGAATCCGAACGCACCCCCCGGCCCAAGTCCGGCGGCAAGAACCTGATGTTGCTGCTGCTGGGGATTGGCGGGGCGATACTGGTTTACTACCTCTTCTTCAATCCAACAACGGGCGACAAACTGAGCGTGGACGATTTTGACAGGATGCTCCGTGATGGACGCATCCGGAAAATAGTCCAGTACGTGGATACCAACGAGATGGAGGTGTTCTACCGGGAAGTAAGCAGGGACGCCGACGGCAAGGCTCTCCAGCCCGTGGAAAAAAGCGTCGTGATGGACATCCCCGACGAATTCCTCAAAGACCCCGAGCGGAGCAAACTAATCAAGGCCCGCATGGACATCGACCTGGAGTTTTTCACGGACAGACGCGGGGAATGGCGCAGCATCTTCTTCATGGCCATCCTGCCCGCAATCCTCATTTTCGCGCTCATCTATTTCTTCCTGTTCCGGCAGTTCCGCGGCGCAGGGGGAATGTCCGGCGGGCTGCTGTCCTTTGGCAAGTCACGGGCAAAAATTACCGGCAGGGGGGAACGCCCCAAGGTCACCTTTGAGGACGTGGCCGGCATCGAGGAGGCAAAGGAGGAGGTGCAGGAAATAATCGAGTTCCTCAAGGACCCCGCCAGGTTCCGGCGGCTGGGCGGGCGCATACCGCGCGGCGTGCTCCTTGTGGGCGCCCCCGGTACGGGCAAAACCCTTCTGGCCAAGGCCATCGCAGGTGAGGCGCAGGTGCCCTTCCTGAGCATCTCCGGGTCGGACTTCGTGGAAATGTTCGTGGGCGTGGGCGCTTCCCGCGTGCGCGACCTCTTCCGCCAGGCCAGGGAAAACTCCCCCTGCATAATCTTCCTCGACGAAATCGACGCCGTGGGCCGCAAGCGCGGCTCGGGGCTGGGCGGCGGCCATGACGAACGGGAGCAGACGCTTAACGCCATACTCGTCGAGATGGACGGCTTTGACACCGACGAAAAAATAATACTGATGGCCGCGACCAACCGGCCCGACGTGCTTGACCCGGCGCTGCTCAGGCCCGGGCGCTTTGACCGGGAAATCGTCATAGAGCTGCCGGACCTGCGGGGCAGGGAAGCGATACTCAAGGTTCACGCAAGGAGAATCAAACTGGCGCCCGACGTTGATTGGGCGAAGGTCGCCCGCCTCACGCCCGCCTTCTCGGGCGCGGAACTGGAGGCGATAATCAACGAAGCGGCCATAATGGGCGTCATGCGCGACAAGGACGCCGTCACGATGTCCGAACTCGAAGACGCGCGCGACAAGATACGCTTCGGCCGCGAGAAACGCAGCCGCGTCATGGATGAAGAAGACCGCAAGATAACCGCCTACCACGAGAGCGGCCATGCGATACTGTCAAGAGTCCTTGAAGACGCCGACCCGCTGCACAAGGTATGCATAATTCCGCGCGGCCGCTCGCTCGGCGCAACCATGAGCCTGCCCGAAAAAGACGAATACCACCTCCCGAGGAAGCGCGTGCTGGCGGAGGTCGCCGTTGCGCTTGGCGGCAGAGTGGCCGAGGAGATATTCTGCGATGATATCACCGCCGGCGCTCAGAGCGATATCGAACGGGCCACCAAACTGGTGCGCTACATGGTGACCAAGTGGGGCATGAGCGAGCAACTCGGCCCGATAGACTACAGCGAAGACGACGAGCATCTCTTCCTCGGCAAGGAACTGGCCAGGGCCCGCAACTACAGCGAATCCACCGCCGTGAAGATCGATAACGAAGTCCGCCGCATAATGAAGGAATGCATGGAACGCGCTCGCTCGCTTATCGAGGAGCATCGCGAGCAGACCGAGGCAATTGCAAAAGCCCTTCTGCTATACGAGACGCTCGACGGCGAAGACGTCGACCTCATCATGCAGGGCGGGGACCTGAGCGAAAAGAAGCAGGTCGTCTCCGAACCCGTTGATTCCGAGCACGGACCGTCGGGTGACAAGACGTAGTCAGCCCGAAGGCCGCTCTGTGCAATCCAAGTCTAAGCAGGTGTCCATTAATTTTGAACTGTTGAACTCGGAACTTGGGACGGCCAGGGGGTCAGACCCTTCCCGTCGGGGGCACAGCCCCTTTTTTCATTTCGCGTTTTGGTAGCTTCGGGCGATGCCCGGGATTAGAAAGC
>JAUXGI010000114.1 GCA_030622295.1 Planctomycetota bacterium | reverse complement strand
GCCATTCGATCACTATCACCGTTGCTAACATCAAGAAACTTATGTCGGACCGCTTAGTATCCAGTATCTATTAAACTTTGCGCGCTCGGGGAGTCAGACCCTTCCCGTCGCTTCGCTCCTCCTCAGCGTCTGACCCCCTCGCATCCCTCATCACTCATTGGAGAGAGCGCCGATTTCGGCGTACATCTGCTCGTCGTCGAAGCCGTCCAACTCCACGCTGTTGGACGGGCAGACGGCGTTGCACAGGCCGCAGCCCGCGCAGACGCTCTCGTTGACGTGCGCCACCCAGCGGATGGTGCGGCCCTCTCTGTCCTTGATTTCCTTCTTTTCAATTGCGCCGTAGGGGCAGACGGTATAGCAGTACCAGCATGCGACGCATGTATCTTCGTTGACGCGGGCGATGATAGGCTCGCGCTCGAGTTCGTCCGAGGAGAAAAGCCCGAGCACCTTCGACGCCGCGGCGCCGGCCTGTGCGACCGCCTCGGGGATGTCCTTCGACGCCTGGCACGCGCCGGCCAGGAATATGCCCGCCGTGTTCGTCTCGACGGGCCGCAGTTTCGGGTGCGCCTCGGTCAGGAAATTATACTGGTCGTATGACACCTTGAGTTTCTGCGCAAGTTCCTCTGCGTCTTCCTGCGCCTGCACGGCCGTGGCGAGCACGACCATGTCGGCGTCGACCTGGATGTTCAGGCCGCTGAGCGTGTCGGTGCCCTTGACGATGAGTTTCCCGTCGTGTTCGTATATTTTGGACACGCGCCCGCGGTAGTACATGGCGCCGTCTTCCTCAATGGCGCGGCGGACGAATTCGTCGTAGTTCTTCCCTCCGGCGCGGATGTCCATGTAGAAGACGTATGCCTGGCCGTCGTGGACCTTGTGCTTGTAGAGCATTGTGTGCTTGGCGGTGTACATGCAGCATATCTTGGAGCAGTATGTAATGCCGTGGGCGTTGTCGCGCGAGCCGACGCACTGGATGAAGACGACCTTCTTCGGGACCGCCCCGTCGGACGGGCGCTGGATTTTGCCGGCGGTCGGGCCGGACGCGCTGGTCAGGCGCTCGAACTGCATGCCCGTGATTACGTCGGGATACTTGCCGTAGCCGTACTCGCCGTAGAAATCCGCGTCCATGACGTGGTAGCCCGTGGCAACGACGATGGCTCCTACTTTTTCGGTTACTATTTTTTCTTCATCTTCGTAGTTGATTGCGCCGACGGGGCAGACCTTCGCGCAGACGCCGCACTTGCCCTTCGTAAACATTAGGCAGTTTTCGCGGTCGATGACCGGCTTGGCGGGCACGGCCTGGGGGAAGGGCCGGTAGATGGCGGTGCGGGTGCCGAGTCCGCACTCGAACTCGCTGGGTATTTTTTTCACCGGGCACTTTTCCATGCAGAGGCCGCATCCGGTGCATTTGTCCAGGTCGACGGAGCGGGCTTTCTTGCGGATTTTCACCTCGAAGTTGCCGATGAAGCCCCCCACCTCCTCGACCTCGGAATACGTGTGGAGCGTGATGTTCGGATGCGCGGCGACATCGACCATCTTCGGCGTCAGTATGCACTGTGAGCAGTCGAGCGTGGGGAAGGTTTCGCTGAGTTGCGCCATGTGGCCGCCTATCGACGGCTCCTTTTCGACGAGGACGACCTCGTGTCCGCCGTTGGCGATGTCGAGCGCGGCCTGGATGCCGGCGATGCCGCCCCCGATGACGAGGGCCTTCTTCGTGATGGGAACTCTCACCGGGAAGAGCGGCTCATTATGCCGGGTCTTCTCGACCATGATGCGCACGTGGTCGATGGCCTTTGCCGTGGCGACTTCGCGGTCTTCATGCACCCAGGAGACGTGCTCGCGGATGTTGGCCATTTCGCAGAGGAAGGGGTTCAGCCCCGCCTCCGCGGCGGCCCTGCGGAACGTCGGCTCGTGCATCCTGGGCGAACACGCCGCCACAACGACACCGGTCAGCCTCTTCTCCCTGATGGCTTCCTTGATGAGGTTCTGGCCCGGGTCGGAGCACATGTACTGGTAATCGACCGCGTGGGCGACGCCGGGGAACTTCGCCGCCGTTTCCGCGACGCGGGCGCAGTCGACAGTACGCGCAATATTTTCACCACAGTGACATACAAAAACGCCTATTCGAGCCATTTTTCACCCTGCCAGTTACACTGAGTGGTAATCCGAAACTTTTCATTTCTCACCACGGTTCGGGGAGTCAGACCCCTCCCGTCGGCCCCGATGAAACGGGGCCTCCTCCTCGGCCCCTCCTTCGTCGGGATAAACTCCTGCCCCCCTCGCTAAAGCCCTCACACGGTATTCAACCCATAATGTTAAGGTTGACGGAGTATTAGTCTATTTTATTGCGATAAGTGACTTGGTCAGAAAAAGGAACCTTTCCCTGACAATCCTCGACCCGGGAAACATCTCTCTGAACTGCTTCGCGCTGAGCAACTTCGGGTCGTCGATCTCGATACTGCCCGGATTGTAAAAGCCGAGTCGGAAGTGCCTGCTCAGCCACCGCTTTATTTCGTATGGAACGAACTGAAAGAACGGCAGCATGTAGTGCGGCTCAATCGGGAAGTACCTGTTCGGAGTCTGAACGAAGTGGCGCTTCCCCACGCGTTCTACCTCCGACGCCATACGGCGCATCGCTTCAAGGTCTCCTACGTGCTCGATGACGGAGTTTGACATGACGATGCTGACGGAACCGCTCTTGAAAGGCAGTTGCGTTGCGTCACCGCGCACCAGGAGCGCCTGCGGGTGTCGCTCCCTCAGGCTGGCGGGGCGCCGTCCGCTGATGTCCAGCGCGACGATGTCGGCCTCTCCGCCCGCAAAGGTCTCAAGGAACGTCCCGCTACCGGCGCCGACGTCCAGCAGGATATCGCCGGATTGCGGTTTGAACTGCCGGCTGAAAAGTTCAAACCGCTTCTTGCGGAACACGCCGGTTCTCTCAGCAAGTCGTGCCAGCCGTTTCATGTGCTTTTCCGCTTAAAACCAGACTAATCGGCTGCTCTTTAGCGTTCTCACGGTGAGAAGCGCGCTGCAATCTACTTGAGCAGCGAGGTCGCCTTTATGAAATGCTTTCTCAGCGCGAGTTCTTTTTCGGGAACTCCCAGGGCCAGCCCGACAAGTTGGCTCAAAAACAATATGGGGATATCGTATTTTTCGTAGCGCCTGTTCACGTCCAGTTGCCTCATGTCCAGGTTCGAGTGGCACATGGGGCATGCCACGGCGATTACCCGTGCGCCGTGATGCCGGGCGTTTTCGAGTATCTTGTGCGTCAAATCGACGACGGCCTCCGTGTTGCTCATGGAGAAGCCCGCGCCGCAGCACTCGGTCTTGAACGGCCAGTCGACGATTTCCGCGCCGAGCGCGCGTGTGATGTCTTCCATGGAAGAGGGCTGCTCTGCGTCATCAAACTCCGTATATTTCGGCGGTCGCAGCAGCAGGCAGCCGTAGTAGCAGGCGACCTTCAGTTTTGACAACTTCCTCTGGACTTTGCCGGCTATATCCGGCATGGCGTATTTCTGGAGCGCCTCAATCAGGTTGAGCACGCTCACCGTGCCGCGGTAGTTCATCTCGATGATGTCGTTGATTTCCTTTGCGGTCTCCGGGTCCTGTTGCATCGCCTTGTTTGCGTGGATGAGCCTGCTGAAACAGGCTGCGCACGGCACGAGGAGTTCCGTGATGCCCTGTTCTTCGGCTAGGGCCAGGACGCGCGCCGGCAGGCTGAGCGAGAGCAGGCGGTTGGTCTGGTGGGCGGCGCTCGCCCCGCAGCAGTTCCAGTCTTCGACCTCCTGCAGTTCCCAGCCGAGCGCGCGGGCCATCCGCCGCACCGAAATGCCGTAGTCGGAGGCGGTCCCTTCCAGCGAACAGCCGGGATAGTAGCCGAGTTTCGTCATTTTTTGCCCCGCTTTTTCATCTTCGTGCGCGCCTCACATCTCTCAAATATCCTCTTGATACTGTCCATGCCCTTTATCTTGTGCGGGATGAACCGGAGTTTGCCCGCGGTAAGCATTTTGGGGAACTTCATTACGTCGGAAAAGAGGTCAAAAGAGCGCAGTTTATAGCCGACGGCCAGCGGGAATTCGTTGAGGCGGCCGGTCCTTTCGATGCTGTTCTTGAAGGTTTTGTGGAATGCGATGATGTTGGCGGAGTCGGGGTGTTGCATGCCTTCCTTCAGCGACATCTCCCGCAGGACGTCCATCAGGTGCGCTATGTTGAAGTCCTTCGGGCAGCGCGTGGAGCAGGTTTCGCACGAGACGCACAGCCAGATTGTCCGCGAGCGCAGCACCTTTTCCCTGAGGGAATCCTCGCCCAACTGGCACATCCTGACTATCTGGTGGGGCAGGTAGTCCATGTAATCGGCCATCGGGCATCCGGCGGAGCACTTGCCGCACTGGTAGCAGTCACTGAGGCGGAATCTGCCGCGTCTCTCGACCTCGGCCTTGAAGCCCGTTACGGTCACGCCGGCGGTATCGTTCGGCATAAGGCGGTTGCTCCGGTTCGAAATCCATTGTTACAGACGGGCCGGAAGGAAAAGAGCGGCCGAGGGCCGCCCCCTCGTTTCCACATTTTTCAGGGTCGGCATTATAACGGAGGCGGCAAAGAGGCACAAGCCTTAAACATTTTTCCGATTAAGGTCGATTATCCTGATGAACGAAAGCCCGTGCTGAGGAGGGCATATAATGAAAAAGACCCTGGTAAGCCGCCTGATAGACACCATAGACACGGTGCCGCCGATGCCGCTGGTTGTGGAGAGTATGCTCAGCGTTGCCGACGACCCCGGCTCCAGCGCCGCAGACCTGGCGTCCATCATCTCCGAGGATACGGGACTCACCGCAAAAGTGCTGGGGCTGGTCAACTCGTCATTTTACGGTTTCACGCGGCAAGTCACTACGGTGACCGAGAGCGTAATCATCCTGGGCTTCGAGACAATCGTGAACCTGGTCGTCGGCATGAGCGTGGCCAAGACAATGGAGGCCGGCGAGTCACACGTGCTCGACAGGCAGCGCTTTTGGCAGCACAGTCTCGGGGCGGCCGCCTCGGCCAGGATACTCTCCAACATGGTGGACTACCCCAACCCCGAGGAAGCCTTCATCGCAGGAATGATGCACGACGTGGGCAAACTTTTCTTCGATGAATACCTGCCCGACGAGTACGCCACGGTTGTCAGCCGCCTGCACGCCGGTGAGAGGCGGGAGTTGCACGCGGAACGCGACGTCCTGGGCGCCGACCATACGGTGGCAGGGGGGATGCTTTTCAGAAAATGGCGTCTGCCGCGGCTGTATCAGATGGCAGCCCGCCACCACCACGCGCCGCTGCGCTTCGAGCCCAGACTCGGCAGTCAAACCGGACGGTTGGTCGGCACGGTGTACCTGGC
>JAUXGI010000086.1 GCA_030622295.1 Planctomycetota bacterium | reverse complement strand
CCGTGTTGTCAGTGTTTGCCCCCGGCAGTTCCAATCTGCATTTCCTTCGCAACCGGACGTCGCGGACAACCTCCTCATTCCGCGTCTCCGATTATCCGCCTTGCCCTCTCCCGGACATCCTTCTCCTTCGATACCGCCAGGATCTTTCTGCACAGCGCGGCGGCCTCGCTCTTCTTGCCTTTCGCTGCAAGGTCTTCGGCGCGCTTCATCAATTCCGCCGCAGCAAATACCTTCTGCTCCGTAACCTTCTCAATCAACTCCTGCAGTTCCGCGCTTTTCGGCAGACCCTGCAGAATCACGCGGGCCACGGCCGAGCGTTCATAAGGCTCATAGCGCAACATCGTGTCTGTAATCAGCAGCGTCGTCCCGCCGGTGTCGCCTGAAGCGAGAAGCATCTTCAGCCTTCGGCCCACCAGGTCCAACCGTTTGGGATATCTCTGCAGCGCATCCCCGGCTGCCTTCCCGGCTTCCTCCGTCATTCCATGCGCAAGAAGAATGTCGATAAGCAGGGCATAGTTCGCCGGCTTTTTTGCCTCGGCCTCATCAACCAACAGTCGCCATACTCCCACGGCGGCGTCTCTATCGGACATCTTGAAACGGCACCTGCCGAGCGCGAGGATGTGATTCCGCTTTGCCTCACCGGCGTCAAGCGTCTCCTGATAAACCGCCGCAGCCTCTTCCCACGCGCCCGCGCGCTCCAGGATTTCTCCCAGTGTTGCCGGCAGGTCCACGAACGACAGGGCCACGGCCTTCGCGTGCATCTTCCTGATGATTTCGCACGCCTTCTTCGTTTCGCCGACTTTGCCGTTGTTCGCGGCGATTTGGGCCAGAAGCAGGTTGACATATACCATCGCCCTGAAATCCCGGTCCTTTTCCGCCTTCGCCGCCTTCTCGTCCAGGGCCGCAAGCGTCTTCTCCGGGCCGAATTCGGCCAGGAGGCGTTCGGCGAGCGATGCGTTAATCAGGAAAATTTCAAAATCACGCGAGGCGTACCTGAGCGCTTCGAAGTAATGCCGTATCGCGTCCTTTCCATTGTTTGATTTTTCGGCGGCCCCGGCCATGGCGAAAGCGAAGCGGTAATCCCCGAAATCCTTTGCGGCTTTGTTTGCAATCTTCGCCGCCTCGTCGTTGAAGCCGTATTCATTGAGCGTATTCAGGACCGTCAGGAGCGCCTCGGCGGAGGGATTGTCCCGGGACATCTTGAGCAGTATTTCCAGGGCCTTTTCCTTCCTTCCACCCCGCATCGACATTTCCGCGAGTTTGAGGCCGAAGTGTATGTTCCGGGGTTCTTGGTCAGAGAGTCGCCGGTAAAGTTCTTCAGCCTTTTCATAAGCACCTTTCTGCTCGTACAGTCCGGCAACGAGCAGTCCCAATTCCACGTCAACATACTCTGACTTCTTCAGTGCGTTGATGGCGATGTCCGGCCGGCCGCACCGCAGGGCCAGGCTCGCGGCGGCAAAGAGGATTCCGTCGTCACGGCGCTCTCCCGAAATCTTCAACAGTTCCGCGATATGCTCCCCGCGTCCGCTCTGTGCAAACCATCGCGCTGCGCGCCTGATAATCACCGCCGATTTTTCGTGGCGGAGCACCTTGAAGCACAGGGCGTCCGCGTCATCGCCCAGAATCCAGATGCAACCGACAAAAAGCCTCATGCGCTCTTCATCCTCGAGCGTTTCCCAGTTCCGCAAGCGCTCGGCCACCTCCCCGCCCAGGCGCTCGCGATATTCCCTGGGCAGTTGCCATTTGATTTGCTTGAGGATTATGTCGGCGCGGAGGCGGATTTCCGGGTCGGGATGCTCCAGCGCCTTTCGGACCGCTTCTTCGGCGGGCAGGCCGATATCGACGAGGCGCTTCTGGGCCGCCTGGCGCATTTCGTATTCGTCGTGGCCCAGTTGCTCGATGAGCCTGTCAATTTCAGTATCCGCACGGGAAGGCTCGCCCTCCGCGTGCAGCGAGGGCGCGAAAGAGGGGAGCATGGCCAGGGCCGCGAACAAGACAATCACACCCCCGGCAAAAGCAGCGACTGTCGGTTTGTCGTTATCTGTCATCCGGTTAATCCGTCTTTGCATTGTTGCCGATGTGGTTCCGCGCGGCGGCGAGGGCCTTTTGGGCCACCTCGTCCCGCCGGACGTCGATGTCGTACTTCTCCAGCGTGGCGGCCGTGACGCGCTCGAGGTGATTGACGGCCAGTTCGTAATCAATCTGTGCGCGGATGTGAAGCGTCTTGGCACGGACCATCTCCCGTTCGTATTCCAGTTTGTCTCTCAGGGTCGTCTGCCCCACCCCGTATCTCTCGTTTTCCACTTTCAGTTTCTTGACCGCGAGTTCGAAGGAGCGCTTCGCAACATCTATGGCGCTCTTCACGACCTCCACGTTTCTAACCGCCGCGCGGACGTCCATAGTGACGTCCATGCGCAGCGAGTCCACGTCCACCATCGCGCGCTCAAGGTTGTAGTGTGCCTGCAAGTGCCTGTTCTTTGCGCCGCGGTTGAAAAGCGGATACTCGAAATAGGCGGTCAACTGGTCGGTCACGTAGCGGTCTATACTGATGTCCCTGACGCTGTCATACGTCTGGTAGCCCAGCCCATGCCATGTCACTTCGTATGCCAGGTTAAAAGCGGGAAGCATCTCGTTTTTGGCGACGCGCTCTTGTATCCTCAGGTTCTCGATGATCAGGTCCGCCTGCAGCAGTTCATGGCGGTTTTGCAGCGCCCTGTTCACGTTTTTGTCCATGTCAATATCGGCATCCCTGCGCCCGAGCAGGCCGGGCACGAAGATTTCCATCTCCCAGCGCACGTTATCGGAGTAAGGCTCTATGAGGCGGACCAGCGCCTCGCGCGCGTCGTCGACCCTTTGTGCGGTTATCAAACGGACAAGTCTCTGATTCTCAAGATATTCCTCGGCCTCCAGCCTTTCGAGTTCCAGCACCTTGCCCATTGCCAGGCGCTTTTCCACGTCGGCGAGGGTTCGTTCCGCGGTCTTGATTGACTCGTCGCACACGCGCAGGTCATGCACGTAGCCCACGTACTCCCAGTACGCCCGCTCTATCTTGTAGGTGACGTCCAGCACATCTCCCTCGAATCGTATGCTCTCGATTCTTTCCTCGTTCTCCGAGGTGTCTATCCGGCTGCGGTTGTAGTTCAGCCCGAAGCCGCGCAGCAGGCGCTGGACGATGCTGAGGCTGAAGTTCGAGTCGGAGCGCGGGTTGACCGAGGCAAAGATGGAGTTGCTCTTCTGGTGATTCGTGTAGAAGCCGAACTCGATCGACCCGCCGGTCAGCAGTTTTTTGACGAGTTTGGTTTCGACCTGGTGGGACTTCTGCCTGAGGACGGCCGCGCCGTCCAGCACGGTGGCCGAAGGGAAGTCCTTGTCGATGAATGCGTAAGCCAGGGAGTAAACCACGTCGAACTCCGACTTCGCCTCGATGATGGCGGCGGCGGCGGCCTTGGGAGCGTAACTGGCCGACCTCAGACCCAGGTTGTTCCGAAGGCCCAGTTCAATACACTCCTCCAGCGTCAGCCCGTCCTCAAACGCCGCCTCGCTCTCGGCGATGTGATTAACCGGCGACTCATCACGAGCCTCATCAGCGCGTTCCGCGTCCGGCGAAACCGACCACGCCGCGACGGGAAAACCGGACGCCATCAAGACAACACTCAAGAAGAGAACACCTTTGTGCGACGTATTCATATGAACACTCCTTTTTCTCCGGGGCCTCGCGGCCCGCAATCCTCAGAAAGCAGTGAAGAACATCCATACGGCAATCAGCAGCAAAATGAAGGCCAGCGCCAGGCGGATAAACCACCCGCCTACGGCCCTGGAGATTCTGGCGCCAATCGCCGCTCCTATAATCAGTCCCAGTCCGATAGGCAGGGCCAGGTCGAACTGGATCCTTCCTCTGCCCGCATTGAATATCGTTGCAGATGCGGTTGAAAAAAGCAAGATGAACTGTGAAGTGGCGACGGCGATATGCACCGGCAGGCCCATGAACAGTATCATGAACGGGACCTGCACGATGCCGCCGCCTATGCCGAGGAATCCGGCGATGAAGCCGCATATCGCGCCGGTCAGCAGGCCGCGCCTTGCGTCGAGTTTGTAGTTCAGGTACGAGCCGTCGCGCAGTTGCATCCGGCGGTCAAAGACGAGGCGGGGGCGGCGTTTCGATTTCCTCCGAAAGAGTGGTCCCAGTTTCGCCACCAGGCGCTCGCCGATAAGGAGTGCCGCCATCAGAGCGGCAACCACGGCGAAGGCGATGTCGAATATGAAGTGCTTGCCGCCGATGGCCCCGACGGTTGCAGCGCCCAGCACCGCCGACGGAATCGCGGCCATCGCTACGAGAAGGCCGGCGGCCACATCTATGCGCTTCTGCCGCGCGTAGTTGAAGGTGCCGGAGCAGGCGTTCAGAAAAACCGCCACCAGTGATGTAGCCGCAGCGACCGAGCGGTCGGCGTCTTTCAGGCGCGTAAAAAACACCAGCACCGGCACTACGGCGAAGCCGCCGCCCAGACCCACCAGGGTGCCGATTGTGCCGATTATGACGCCCACAAGCACGAGCACCACGGCTTTGACGATGTATTCTGCAGGCACGCCCTGCAATCCCCTCCGATAATCGATTCGCCCCCCGCCGTCCTCGCAAGGCTCGGGGAGTCATCCGCCTGGGGCCGCATTTCTTGCCACGGAATGTAGGGAACGGGCTTCAGCCCGTTCCGGGACGGACTAAAGTCCGTCCCCTACATCGCTCGGGGAGTCAGACCCTCGCCCGGCGTATTCCGTTAGACGCTCTCAGTTCTTTACAGGTTCGTAGGTGGTCTTGTCGCGCTTGCGGATGACGGTCGCCTTCTTTATCACATCCATGCGCTCGATCTTGTCCAGCACGTCCATCCCCTCGATGACCCGTGCGAAGACCGTGAACTCCCGGTCGTCAAGGAACGGGCTGTAGTACCTCATGAAGTAAAACTGGCTGCCTTCGGTGTCGGGCTTGCTGCGCGCCATGCCGACGTATCCGGGGAAGTGTTTCCGTCCGTTGGGTTCGCTCTTGATGCTGTAGCCGGGCCCGCCCATGCCGCATTCCTCCGGGTCGCCGCCCTGTACCACCCAGCCTTCAACCCTGTGGAACATTGTGCCGTCGTAGAAGCGCTTTTGCACGAGCGACACGAAATTCTTCACGGTGTTGGGCGCATCGTCCTCGAACAGTTCGATGATGATTTTGCCCCTGGTCGTATCAAGTTCCACGCGCGGCAGGTCATCGGCCTTCGCGTCCTTTTTGATTCTCTCCTGCTCTTTCCCGTGCAGCGCTTCCGCGGCGCCCATCCACCGGACGTGCTGCCGTATTTCCCCCGGCAACTTCGTGTCTCCCGTCTGTTCCTTCAGCAACTTCTCCAGCGTTTTGACCGATTTCCTGAAGTTACCCATGCGCAGGTCGCATATCGCGCCGAGCAGCCTCAGTTCCCGGTTGTCAGGCTCAAGTTCCAGCCGGGCTTCCACCAGTTGCGCTGCTTCGCGGATGCAGCCCATCTGCATCAGGCTGCGGAGTTTCGGAATGTTCACGACGTTCGGATTGACCCTCAGCGCCTTCAGATAGTACTCGGCGCACCTCGCTCCGCGCCCGGTCGTGTAAGAGGAGGGGTCCGTCTGGAAGAGGTTCAGAAACAGCGTGGCCTGGTAATCATATACCTCGGCACGTTCCGAGCCCATCTGCTTGATGACCTCGTCCAGTCTTGCGGGCAGAACCTCGTAGGCCTTCGCTCTTTCCGTGAAAACCTTTATTTTCTCACGCATGGCTTTCATGTATTCACGCCTTTGGATTTCGGCTT
>JAUXGI010000145.1 GCA_030622295.1 Planctomycetota bacterium | reverse complement strand
TTCGCTGCCTTCGAGCAGCCTGCGGAAGTTCGCGGCGGTGTTCATCTGGCCGGCGTGGGGCCTGAGTGCGTGGATGCCCTCGTGAAAGGCGGCGGGTGTGCCCTTCAGGGCTTCCAGGCTCATCACCGCGGCAATGTCCGCATGTTTGAGGGCATTCCTCGAGTGCAAGAGATTTATTATGCCGATGGCGGTCATCGCCTGGGTGCCGTTGATGAGGGCCAGACCTTCCTTAGCCTGGAGCGTAAGCGGCGGCAGGCCCGCCTTCTTCATGGCCGTTGCAGCCGGCATCAGCACATTCTTGTAGAAAACGTGGCCCTCGCCTATCGCGGCCAGCACCATGTGCGCCAGCGGCGCCAGGTCTCCGCTGGCGCCGACCGAGCCCTGCCGGGGCACTACCGGTGTTATGCCCCCGTTGAGCATCTTGAGAAGGGTCTCGATAACGACCGGCCTCACTCCGGAGTAACCCTTGGCCAGGGCATTGGCGCGCAAGAGCATCATCAGGCGTACCTCGTCGACGGCCATGGGCGGGCCGACGCCCGCGCAGTGGCTGCGAATGAGGTTGAGTTGCAGGCGTTCAATTTGTTCGGGTTTGATGGCGACGTTTATCAGCCTGCCAAAGCCGGTATTCACTCCGTAGACGGGTTGCTCACGTTGAAGTATCCGGCGGATGCATTTATGGGATTGCGTTACCCTGGCGCGTGCGGCGGGGCTGAGTCTCACTCTCTCCCCGCCTCGAAGGAATTCTTCAATCTGCTGAATTGTCAGCGAGTTTCCGTCCAGCGTTAACAGCGTCATGGTCTGTTCCATCTCCGAAAAACTTTTTGTGCAGAGCCCTGATGGTGCGTTCCACGTCTGCGTTGTCGACAAGGAAGGCGATGTTTATCCTGGTTGCGCCCTGCGAGATCATATGGATGTTGACATTCTCCCCGGCCAGGGCGTGGAAGACCCTGCCGGGAGCGCCGTGGTCCCTGCGGATGCCTTCGCCCACGACGCAGACTATCGCCTTCTGGTCTTCCACGGTTACCTCGGCGTATGACGACAGTTCTCTGACGGCGCTCCTGAGGTTGCGCCTCGTATCCGTGGTCATCGACACGCTCACCTCGCTGGTGGCAATCATGTCGATGACTATCCGATGGCTGTTGAGCGTCTCGAAGAGTCTGGCCATGAAGCCGTGCTGCAGGAGCATGCGAGTGGAGACGATGTTGATGAGCGTAAGGTTCTTCTTGTAAACGATGGTCCTGGCGGCGGTCGGCGTTTCCTCGCACCGGCGCAGGATGACGGTGCCGGGATGCTCCGGCTTATAGGTGTTGAGCACCCGCACGGGGATGTCCTTCTTTATCGCGGGGACCAGTGCCGACGGATGTATCACCCGTGCGCCGTAGTAGGCGAGTTCGCTGGCCTCTTCGAAGGACAGGTATGAGATCGTGGAGGAGTTCTCGACGATGTTGGGGTCGGCGGTCATCACACCGTCCACGTCGGTCCATATCTGTATCTCTTCCGCTCCCGCGGCGGCGCCGATGAAACTGGCGGTCAAATCGCTGCCGCTCCGGCCCAGGGTGGTTATGTCCCCGTTCTCATCCTTTGCGATGTAGCCCGTAATAATCGGCACTTCTTCGGCGTACTTCGTGATGTTCTCCGCAATGGCGGCTTCGCTCCGGGACAGGGGATTTGCGTCGCCGAAATGCGAATCCGTCATGAGCCCCAGGTCATAAGAGTTAACGGCCGCGGCGGGCAAACCGCTGCGACTGAAATATGCGGCCACGATTTTCGTCGAGAACTTCTCCCCGAACGAAACCACGTAATCAAGACTGCGCGGGGTGAGTTCCTTTACGTATGAAATGCCTTTGAGCAGTTCCTCGAGTTCGTCGATATCGTGCTGGATGATGCTTCTTTCAAGACCGAGGGGGTCTATGAGGTTGTAATGTATCTGCCGCAGGTCAAAGGTGTCATGCCGCCCCCTGACCGCACAATCCGCCAGGTCGAACAGCATGTTGGTCACCCCGGCGTGAGCGGACGTCACCACCACCGGCCCGTCTGCAAGCCGGTCGCGAACGATTTCCATCACTGTGTTGATAGTATCGGGGGTTCCCAGCGAGGTCCCCCCGAACTTCATGACAATCATGATTGCCTGCGCAATAATTACATTGAGGAAGTTAAATAGTATAGCATGGCAGGGCCGCTTTACAAGCGAAAGTTGTCGCGGGGGGAGCAAGGAGAGGGGGGGTGTACTTCAGAAAAGCGGGTAGAGGGGCCTGCGCTGACGTGCTGGACGGGGGTCAGGCGAGAGCCTGAATCGCCAGTACCAGGTCGCGGGCCGGTTCATCGTCGGTTTTCGGAAAGAATTCAGGAAAGACGAGTATCAGGTACCTGCCGCTTTCACGCCTTGTGTCAATCTTGAAGACGGTCTTATCGATGACTTTGCCCCGCGGCCCCTTCGTGCGTTCCACAATCTCCGCGGTGAAGGATACATAGATGTGTTTTCTGTCATGGTCGTCGGTCCATGTACGAATTCTCTTCAGGGTTATCCTGCAGTGCAATTCCATCCTGTCGTCGAGCCGATATTCGATGGTCTTGTCCTTGAGGGCGGTCATGGATGCCGACCTCAACGACTCGAAGGAATTGTATCCGTACTCCTTGCGAAGGGACTTCAATTCCGCCTGGAGTTTCTTGTCGGTGACGCCGATGAACTCAACCTTGTCCTTGTCCTCGAACTCCTTTTCCAGGGGGAGGATACTGCTGAAGTTGAAGGTTGCCTTCTTTGCCTCTTCGGCGGCGTTGAGGTTGGGCGCTGATGCGCTCTGCAAACAGAGCGCTGCTGCAACAAGGGCGAATATTTGTGCATACCGTCTCATGGCACTCTCCGCCTTCTTCTCCGAATCATAGTTCCGCGAGGGGACAGTCAACAACCTATCCGCCTCAGGCGGACTCGCACGGCTCGCGAGGTTCCGTAATTGTGACAGTCCCCGTCACTCACTTTCCAGGATTCTTACGTTCTCGACCGCTCATTCACCCGTGTCCCGGAGCGGTACTTCTATGGGCTTTTCCTGATTTCGCGGCGCGACCTCGATAACGCCTTCGCCTTCTCCAACGGAATGCATGTAACCGCTGCCGGTGGAAACGCGGCTGCGCTCAAGGCTGCCAAGCGCCGTCACGACGTACACGGGTTCCTCTGAACCGGTATTTATCACGGCATAAGCGTACCCCCTGCCGACCTGAACCTCGTCTGCAATCAGCGGCGGGGGAACGTTCACGGGCTGAAGCATTCCCAGGAGCACGAGATATACGCCGACGGCCAGCAGCACGGCCGCGGCGGCGCCAATCGCCGCTTTGCTCCAGACGGAACGCTTTCGCCCGGCGGGGCTGATGTCTGTCGGCTGGACTTCCCTTCGTTCGCCCAGCAGGGCCTCGCGCTCGATACCGCTCCAGACCTCCGACCATTCCCTTTCGCCGACGGACGGCGGCTCAGAGGCCTCCGCAACTACGGTCATGACCCTGCGTCCATCGTCGGCCGCCTCCGTCATCCGTTTCAGCATCGGCGACCATTCGTTCGCCGCGACCTCGGGCGCGCTGACGGCCCTGAGGAGGCCGTCGGCCATCCTGAGCAGGTCATAGTCACGGGCGCAGCGGGCGCACTTGCGCAGATGCGTTTTCAGCGTGCGTTCCTCAGCGGGATTGAGCATCCCGTCAAGGCTGCGCATCATCAGGTCGCTGTTTTCTTCGCAGGCATTCATTTCGTCACGGAGACTGTTCCGAAAAGGGCCAATCCGCATTTCTCACCACGAAATGTAGGGAACGGCCTGAATTTATCCCGAGTCTCCGAGGGAGGCCGTTCCGGGGGACGGACTGAAGTCCGTCCCCTACATTGCGTCTGTGCGACATGGTGTCCGTGTGAGACGCTTGGCCAATCAGCATCAGGTACAGTCTAGCGTGAAGTATTCAGACAGTCAACATGGAAATGGATGAACGACAGACGGAAGACGTGAAACAAGGGCATGGGCAGGGGCAGGGGCAAGGAACGGTTTCAAGTATCAGGTTTCAAGTTTCAGGCAAGATGGCGAAAGACTTCAGGTCACTTGAAATCCGCTTCAGGCGGATGAAACCTGAAACTGGCCTTCCCTTTCCTACTCGCCTGCTCTCCTACTATAACACTCCCCGATTTCTGGACCAGCCCTTAAGGTGGACGCGGCCTCCTGATATACTACCCAAAACGAGGAGGTCTGCAACAGAGACAGAACAAATAGCGCGGCACATGAAAGAAGGGTTTTAATTTCTTTCCTTTCCTTCTTTAGGATAGCGTTTTATGTTCTCTTGAACCCATTTTTTGAATTGGCTGCGGCGTTTCTCCGCTTGAGCAACAAGATATGGATTTCGTGCAGGTGAGGGCGATGGTTGCTGAGCGTATGAAGTGTCGACAAAGGATAATGGAAGATCGTATTCAACAGGCGGCTCAAACATATGTAGAATCTCTCCATTTTGTTCTCCCTTTTCATCAAAACACGGCCCCACAGT
>JAUXGI010000227.1 GCA_030622295.1 Planctomycetota bacterium | reverse complement strand
GACCTCGTTTGTTTCCGCCTACAGAATACCATGCCCCCGTTCGCACTGCAAGCCTGTGATACCGTCGGGATGCACGTCATTTCTGTCGGTTGGTCGGTGTGGTCGGCGGTCAGGGAACGTTGCTATTGCTTGTGCCCAAGGGCTCGGGGAGTCAGACCCTTCCCGCCCCGCAAGGCGGGGCTCCTCAGCGTCTGACCCCCTCGGGGTGTCGATTGATCATCCCCGACAGAAATGACCTGCTTCCATCCCATCGAGGGGCCGCGCGTTGACCCGAAGCGCTCGCCCAGGTATAATTCCGGCGGAATCGGGCAAGCGCGTCTTGGGGCGCTGTTTTTTTCGGACACTGGTTTGGATATGGTCAAAGCGGTTGCGCTTTTTTCCGGCGGCCTGGACAGTATCCTGGCGGTCTGCGTTGTGCAGGAGCAGGGCGTGGAGGTGGAGGGGCTGCACTTCACCTCGATTTTCTGCCGGACTGCACCGGATTCGACTACATGCAACGAAGCCGAGGAGAGCGCGAAACTGCTGGGCCTGCCGCTGACCGTTTATGACTCTTCGCAAGACCTTCTGGAACTCGTCAGAAACCCCGGGCACGGTTACGGCAAACACCTCAATCCGTGCGTCGACTGCCGCATCAGTATGCTCAGAAAGGCGGCGGCTCACATGCGGAACGTCGGTGCTCGATTCCTCGTAACCGGCGAGATACGGGGGCAGCGGCCGATGAGCCAGCGCCGCGATGCAATGGTGCTCATCGACAGGGAAGCCGGAGTGGAAGGGTTGGTTCTCCGGCCGCTTAGTGCGAAGACCCTCGCACCCACCATGCCCGAGAAAGAGGGCTGGGTGGAGCGCGAGAAACTGCTCGGCATCTCCGGCCGCTCAAGAACGCGGCAGATGGAACTCGCCGGACATTTTGATGTCGGAGAATATCCCACCCCTTCCGGCGGATGCCTGCTGACCTACGAATCCTTTGCAGACAAGGTGCGGGACCTCATTGAACACGACGAGTTCAATGTCGATAACGTGGAGTTGCTCAAGTACGGCCGCTACTACAGGGCGGGCGCGAAGACAACCGTCGTCATCGGACGGCACCACGAAGAAAACGAGATTCTGACGGGACTGGCGCGCAATGGTGACCGGGTCCTGCAAGCCGTGGATTTCAATGGTCCGCTGACGCTGCTTCGCGGCGAAGGCTCGGAGGACGCCCTGCGCATGGCCGCCGAACTTACCGCCCGTTATTCACAGGGTCGCGACGCCCGGGTCGTAAGGATAAGAGTAAAGCAATCGGGCGCACAAGATGAGCATATCGTGGAGGTCGCTCCCGCCGACCTTGAGAAATACAGGCATCACCTGTTCACATGAGCCGCGCGGGAGCATGTAAGATTTGTTGGTGGTTTGGGTCAGAGCGCAAGCAATGGTGACTGTCCCCTTTACGGAGCCGGGCCCGATTTATCGGGGTCGGATCGTAGAAGGGGACTGTCACCTTGCGGCACCAACAAATCTTACATGCTCCCGAGCCGCGCGTTGGTGTTGATAAATGACCGGAAGCAAAGAGCAGATTCTTCGGCGAATCATCCGTGAGGCCGGCTCCGCGCTGGTTGCCTTCAGCGGAGGCGTGGACAGCACGCTGCTGCTGCACATCTGCCGCGATGAACTGGCCGACGGGTGCGCGGCCGTCACGGCCCGCTCCGCGATACATCCCGCACATGAGTTCGAAGCCGCCCGACGGTATGCTCAATCCCTCGGCGTCAGGCACATCGTCATCGAGACGGATGAACTGGCCACCCCGTCGTTCGCGCATAACCCGCCGGACAGATGCTACCACTGCAAGCGGCAACTCTTCTCGAGGATTCGCGGGATAGCGGACCGGGAGGGACTGGCGCACGTGCTCGAAGGCACAAACGTGGATGACCTGCTGGACCATCGGCCGGGTCTTCGAGCGGCGCAGGAACTTAACGTCCGCCAGCCGCTGCGCGAGGCGGGCCTTACGAAGGCGGACATACGCGAACTTTCAAAGCAACTCGGCCTGCGGAACTGGAACAAGCCGGCGCAGGCGTGCCTGGCGTCGCGCTTTCCTTACGGCATGCCCATAACGAAAGAGGCGCTGGCCATGGTCGCGACGGGTGAGGATTACCTCCGCGGTCTGGGGCTGAACCAATACCGCGTGCGTCATCACGATACCGTTGCGCGCATCGAGTTATCCTCGGAGGACATATCGCGCTTCCTTGACAGGAAAGAGCGCGCAGCGCTCGTCGCGAAGTTCAAGGAAATCGGCTACAAATATGTCACGCTCGACCTGGAAGGCTACCGCACGGGCAGCATGAACGAAACACTGCGCGTTTGACAACCCGAGCCGCGCTTAAGGGGGGGGCGTGTTGACTTGTCACAATGGCGTGGATAGAATCGCGCCGTAAAGAAATGTTGGAGATTTCATGAGGGAAGTCAACGTACAAGATGTTGCAGATGCCGTGTGCGGCATGGCGATAGACGTCAATCTGCATCTTTCAGAGGGGTACGTCGATGACCTGAGACGAGCGCTCGAGCGTGAAGAGTCCCCCCTGGGCAGGGAGGTCATAGAGCGCATTATTGAAAACGCCCGTGCGGCGCGGGAGAAGCGCCTGCCCGCGTGCCAGGATACCGGCACAGCGGTGGTCTTCGCGGAAGTTGGTCAGGATGTGCGCCTCGTGGGCGGGAGTCTGATTGACGCCGTCAATGAAGGAGTCGTGCGCGGCTACAGGGAAGGCTGCATGCGCATGTCGATAGTGCGCGACCCCATCGAGCGCGTCAACACGAATACGAACACACCCGCGGTCGTTCATACGTTCATCGTTCCCGGCGAGGGCGTGAAAATCTCACTCATGGCGAAAGGCAGCGGCTGCGAGAACATGAGCCGCCTGAGGATGCTCAAGCCGTCGGACGGCGAGGAAGGAGTACTGGCGTTCATCAGGGAAGCGGTAATAGAGGCAAACGGTCAGGCGTGTCCGCCGCTGACGCTGGGCGTGGGACTGGGCGGGGATTTTGAGCAGGCGGCTCTCCTGGCGAAGCGCGCGCTGTTTCGCACGCCGCTTGGCGCCCCGAATCCGGCGAAACACGTTGCAGACCTTGAACGGAAAATATTTGAGCGGGTGAACGCCACGGGCGTCGGCCCGATGGGCCTGGGCGGTACGGTGACGGCGCTTGCGGTACACGTCGAGACCGCACCGGTGCATATCAGCAGTCTGCCGGTGGCGCTCAACATCGATTGCCACGCGCATCGGCACCGGAGCGTCGAGTTATGACCTCGCGTATCATACAACTGAAAACTCCGCTGGAAGAAGGCGACCTGAAGAGGCTGAAAACAGGCGAAAGGGTCCTGTTGTCGGGTGAAGTCTATACCGCCCGCGATGCAGGTCACAAGCGCATGGTGCAACTCATCCGTGACGGCAAGGCTTTGCCGTTTGATGCGGAAGGAGCGGTGATATACTACGTCGGTCCGACACCGCCGCATTCAGGCATGGTCATCGGTTCGTGCGGCCCGACGACGTCGTCGCGCATGGATGAGTACCTGGACGCCGTGCTT
>JAUXGI010000258.1 GCA_030622295.1 Planctomycetota bacterium | reverse complement strand
CACATGTTGACGCCGCCCCCGCCGAAACCGCACAGGAGGAGACATCACCTGATGCCCAGGCGGCGTAGCAAGAAAGGGAAATGCGGGTCTGACCCCCTCGCCGCTCATTCCTCGTTGAGGTATCCGCAGAAGCACTCCAGCGGCCGACGACTGATGCCCAGGTCGTCAATAACCTTGTCAACCTGTTCCCGGTCTATTAACCTGTCGGGGGCGATTTTCGGCTTCGCGGTCAATCGCTTCGGCGAGGCCGCTATGTGCGCGGCGTAGTTGAGCAGCGCGCACAGCACCGGCACCTGCCCGATCTTGTACGCCATGCCCGCGCAATGGCCCGGCCCCAGGTCGATTACCACCGGCTTCTTTTTCTTCGTGTATGCTACATCGATGACGAAGAAATGGCTCGGCACCACCCCGGCCACCTTGCGGGCGAGGTTTTTCAGGCTGCGCCTTGTGGCGGCTTTCAGCGCGACGGCTTTCTTGAAATCCTCGAACTTCTCGCCCTTCGTGTCGACGTGGTTGAGTCCGTAATAGTACGTGTACCAGACGGGCACGCCGCCTATCACGAATATGCGATACTCGCGATACAGGTCGCGCATCGGGGCGGGATAGACGCTTTGCAACTCCAGGAATTCCCGCACCGCCAGACCGCCTATGTCCTGCCTGCCCTTGCGGTCGTATATGATCTCGTAAGAACTCTTTGCCAGGTCGACTATCGACTCCGCCCGATACATCCAGACGTTGCTTCCGACCGCTGAAGAGAAAAACGTCCGGTAGAAGACGGGCTTTGTCCTGGTGGGATGTATCCTTCCCTTCGCCAGCAGCAATTCCATGCGCCCGCCGATCACGTTCCGGTAGAACTCCTTTGAGTCCGACTGAGCGAGGTCCTCCGGGGTCAGCGGCACCAGCACAGTGCGGGGCTGCGGGATTTTCTGCTTGTGAAGGGCCAGGTGATACGAGGACATGTCGGCGACGTGAGCCACATTCGCCGCGGTATCCAGGCAGGGCACTCCCATCTTCGCCACTTCCTTCTCAATACTCTGGTAGACGCTCATCCTGTAGAGCGGCCCGTCAATCAGGACGATGTCGCTGTGTTCTATGATCTCCCTTGCCAGCGCGTAACCTTCCCGACCCCGCTGACGGAGCAATTGCTCGACGCTGACGAACCTGACGCCGACGTCCATCGTCCACCCGATGCGCGGTATCATCTCGTGGCGCGTCTCCAGTTGCGCCGCTTCGGGACGACCGTGTATGCCGTGGGCTTCGTGCAGCCTGCGAGTCGGCTCCTCGCTCCACAGGAATACGCACTTCAAACTGCGGCCCGCCATCACGAACCCTCCCCGTCGGTACCACCCCGCGTTTCCGAACGCCATGTGGGGGACGGGGTTTAACCCGTCCCGGAAACCTTGAAACTGTGTGCCTCCTTTGCTTCTTGCCCCGTTCTATTTCCTGTACAGCCGTCTCTGAAACATCCTGTTCCATTGCGTCCAGTTGCCCTCCGCCTCCCCCTCGCTCTCTATGGCGCTGGTGAACGCGTTCAGTTTCGCGTCCAGGTTGTCCAGGTGGTGGAGGGCTATTGATTCTATCGTCATCGGCAACTTCGGCGAGCCGAACTCGTACTGGCCGTGGTGGCTGAGGATGAGGTGCTGGAGTTTCATCAGGAGGTCCTCCGGAAACTCCGCTATCTCGCGCACCTTGTCCTCGAGCATCAGCACGCCCAGCACGATGTGCCCCAGCAACTCGCCGGAATCGGTGTACTTGAAGTTCGTCTCGCGGCTCAACTCGCGCATCTTGCCGATGTCGTGTAGGATAACGCCGGTTAGGAGCAAATCGCGGTCAAGATAATGGTAGTTCGGCAGGACCTTCTCGGCCAAGTCCAGTATCGAGACGGTGTGTTCCAGCAGCCCGCCTATGAACGGATGGTGATAATTGACCGCCGCCGGCGACGATTTGAAACCTTCCGCAATCTCTTCGTCCCCTGTTATCTTCTCCAGGAGTTCGCCGAGGTACGGGTTCTTAATGGACGCGGCCGTGTCCAGCAGGCTCTGCCACATCGCGTCGATGTCGCGCTCGGTGTGCGGCAGCAACTCGCTGAGGTCCACGTCCTCGGGCTTGACGCGGCGGATCTGGTCGACGGCCAGTTGCAGCGTGTCCCTGTACGTCTCCACCGTGCCCTTGACGAGCACCGTGTCGGCGTCGCGGAGCGCCTCGAACAGTTGCTCGTTGGCGTCCCATCTCTTGGCGGGCAGTATGCCCGTCCTGTCGCCGACCTGCATGTCGAGGTAGAACTTCCCGCCGCGCGTCTGGCGCAAATCACAGCGCCTGAGCAGGAAGGCCGACTCTATCCTCTCACCGCCCGTCAACTCGTTTATGAACTTTCTTTCCATGTTTTTCTCGCTGGGCATTCTCGGAACTCGCAACGGACTATCCGTTCGGGTCTGAGGGGAAGCAAATTACATTACACATGATGGAGCCATGTAGGGGACGGGTTTTAACCCGTCCCATATATCACGCCACACGTTTCCGGAACCGGAACGGGCTCCCTCGCAGGCTCGGGATAAATTCAGCCCGTTCCCTACAATTCTCCGTGAATCATTCTTCGAGGTGGCTGCGGCATTCCTCCAGCCGTTTCTCCGCGTCCTTGTAATCGTGTATCAAGTCCAGCAAATCTTCAAACATCGCCACGGCCTTTTGCCATTCTTCCTTTTTCTGGTATTCCACGCCCTTTTTGTAAAGCCATTTAACTTCCTCGATATCGTCGCGTATCTTTTCTATTTTTTCCTTCACATCGGCGTAGTCTGCGCGGATTTTGCGCACGGCTTCGAACGCATCCAGCGCTTCGAACAGTTTTTTCCCGTCGAGCATCTTTTCGCCGGTGGCGTATTCCTCGGCGGCCTTTTTCAGTTCATCCATGCGGGTGGCGGCGTCCTCATAGTCCTTCGTCAGGGCGAGCACCTCCTCGTAGCGGGCTATTGCCAGTTCGTACTTCTTGTCGTCTTCGTAACGCCTGCCGCGGTCGTAGTGTTGCTTCGTACTGCGCAGGTCGCTTTCTATCTCTTCCAGCAGTTTCTCGGCATCGCCGTATTTGGGCAGGTCTGCCAGCAGTTTGTCGAGTAATGCTTTCGCAGCAGGGAGTTCCAGAGCCTTGCGCTTCTTCAGGGCTTCGTCGTAGTCCCTGCCGGCGTCTTCTACGCGCCTTTCACACTCGAGAATCAGT
>JAUXGI010000349.1 GCA_030622295.1 Planctomycetota bacterium | reverse complement strand
GCGCCGCGAACTGTTCCGCGTGCAAATCGAGGTCCGCGTCAAGGAACCCGATGTAATCCCCCTTCGCAGCGCTTGCGCCCTTCCTGAGCGCCCAGCCCTTCCCCGCGTGGGGCCGCGTCTCGACTACGCGCACGCGGGGGTTCGCCCGCATGATTTCACATGCGGCGGAATAAGTCCCGTCCGTACTGCCGTCATCGGAGACGATTATCTCGAAATCCTCGGCCATGTTTTCCGCGGCGCGCGCTATAGCGGCGATGTTGTCCGCGATGGCGGCCGCTTCATTGTAAGCGGGCACGATTATCGAGAGGAGGCCGGGGATTCTTGTCTTATCTGCGGGCAAATTTCTTGTCCGTAAACACAACCAGAGACACCAGCGCAAGAACGACCAGTCCGAATACTCCGACGGCGGTAATGACGTTCCATACGCTCGCGCTGAATGCGAAAACCAGTACTACGTGAATGATGGAGGCGGGTCCCAGCACCGCGAGAAACCGCCAGCGGCCGCAGGCCACGGAGAACTGCGCAAGAATGTTCGCCAGCGCATAAGGCGCAATAGCAAGGCAATAGGCCCTGGACACGTGCGCCACACCCGAGTAATGCCGGCCGCCCAGGAAGAGCGGTGCGACAGTCGGCGCCAGCAGCCACCATGCGGCCAGTCCGACTGCGAGGCCCGCCACGGCAAGGCCGAGGCACTTCCAGAGCAGCGGCAGCGTGGGTTCGCCCCTGTAATGCCGCTCGGAGACCTTGGGAAACATCGCAGCAATAAGCGGCAGGGGCGCGTAGATAAAGATGCTGCCGACGATCTTCGCGGCGGAAAAACTGTCGGCCTGCGCCGTGTTCATCAGACGCACAAGCACCTCGTCGGAGAAAAAGATGAGCGACATGGCGCTGAGCGCAATCGCGGAGAGGCCCAGGTAGCCTAGTTCCGCGGGCGGGGGGGCGGCTGAGACCGCCCGGCGGTCTGCAACGTCCCGATTGATTCGACTCAGCGCCAGGAGCGCCGTTATTGCGCCAAGCACGTACGCACTCAGTATCCCCAGGGCGGCGCCCTGCACATCAAGGCCGGCCATCGTGAATATGCTCCCCATCACCAGTTTGCCAAGCGTGAAAGAAAGGACGTACAGCGCCAGCCACCCGTAACGCTGCCTGCCCTGAAGCAGCCCGTAGAACAGGGGGGAAACCACCACGAAGACGACACAGCCGGAAAAGATTTCCGACAGGACGGGGTCGCTCGGTGTCAGGCTGCCGCGAACGAGCAGGCTCAGGGCAAAAACAACACCTGCTGCGGCGATTCCCGTCAAGAAGAACGTGCGCACGCTGGCGCGCGCAAACTTTCTGACGCCGGCCGCATCGCCCGCCACCATCAGCCGTGAAGTTTTGTAGGACGCCCACGCCGTCAAAGCGCTCAAAGGGGTCGCAATGATGGCAATCGTTGCCATGAAAGCGCCCAATTGAGAATAGTCAACCGGCAGCCGGTTGACCATGAACAACTTGTAAATCAGGTTGAAAACCTGCGGGAGCGCTATTATGACCGCGTGTCTGAGGAGTTTATCGCTTTGTGGCATATACCCTAACTCGTCCTGTGCAACTTTCTGACTGTCAGCCCGAGGATTATACTGCCGCGACGCAAAATTGCGCTGTCCCGGGTGTCGCGAGGGGGTCAGACGCTGAGGAGGAGTCCCGACTTGTCGGGACGACGGGAAGGGTCTGACCCTCTCGCGGTGAAAATCGACTTTTGGCAACAGGAACTACTTGAGGAGTTCAAGAATTTCTGAATCGGGCTTCAACTCTTTGAGGCGTTCCGTGACGCGCGGGACGTCATCGCCCAGAGGATTAAGCACAAGATACATCTCGTAGTTTTGCGCGGCCGTTTTCTCATCCTTCCCTTTGTAGTCGGGAGTGTCGTACAACTCCGCCAGGTAAAGATACGGCAGGCTGCGATACTCGGCGCCCGGGTTCAGACGCGCGGCCTCGATCAGTTCATCCCGGGCTCTGCGGTAAAAGCGGTCGACCTTCAGGAAGTAATATCCCCTGAAAAGCCTGGCGACGAAGTTGCTGGGGTCTATGCGTTTTGCATCGTCGAAGTCGGCGCGGGCCTTCTTGCGAAACGATTCATCCTGCGTGCAATCCAACAACCCCCGGTATGCAAGCGCTCTGCCGGCGTAGAATGATGCGACCTCGATTTCGCTCTCTCTCGCCAGGGCTGTCGCCCCGTCATAATACTCGAGCGCGGATTCCAGCCTGACGCGCGCGTTCCCGGGGAAACCGCACTTAATCATCCGTTCGCCCAGTTTTCGTTCCGATTCCGCTTTTTCAAAAAGTCGAAGGTAGGTTTCGCCCGCCTTGCGCATCTTCTCAATTACGGGGTC
>JAUXGI010000013.1 GCA_030622295.1 Planctomycetota bacterium | reverse complement strand
CGCGGCCCCTCATACGAACTGTCGTCTATCTTCTGCTCGCCGAACATGAACAGGGCGCGCAGAGTAGTGTTGTCGAACAGCCTGTAGTGGGTGTCTATCCAGTGGCCTTCAAAATTGGTCTGCCACGGGAAATAGCACCCCGAGCACAGCGTGAAGAGGGAATCGCGCTCGAAGTTGAAGTAGCCGTATCCGACCTTCCAGTCGCCCTGCTTCTTAAGTTCGCCCAGGTAGAGCAGGATGTTGTAGCCCCTGCCGGAACTGCCGTGCCCGTATACGCGGTCTTCTCGGGCGTTGGTGTTGGTCACATGCTCGAACAGCAGCGAAACCGGGCGAACCCTGTCGAAGAGTTCGATGCCCCTGTAAGTGGTTTCAACGTAGAAGTGGAGCAGTTCGAAATCGCTGATGAACTCCTGGGGCGTCGGGTCGCCGGTGCCGCCGGGGGCGTCTTTTAGGCCGTTCTCAAAGGAATCCGACCCGCGGGAGTTCCATATTGAAGAACCGTTGTTGAAACTCTCCGGGTCGTTGAAGTCGTAGAACGCGCCCGCCACCTTGAAATTCCACTTGCCGTGGAACTCCAGGGACTTCTCCAGTCTCAACTGGGCCACCATGGCCGAGGCGTCGTCATTGTTGGACTCTTCCGTGATGACATATCCCGCCACGCTCAACTGCACCAGGTCAAGGAAGGGGCAATCCTTCGGGTAGAACTTGAAGCCCGCTGCGAGGCCTTCCGGCTGCACGTTGTCATGCCAGAACTGCGGCCCCGCGAGGAAGAGCCACTTGTGATGGAACTTGCCCAGGAACAGGTCCAACTTGGCCTCATGCTCGCCTATCTTGAGGGAATTTGTATTGAAAGGCGAGTACTGGATGTAAGCCCTGTCGAGGTTAATATCCCACTTGGCCCAGTCGTTGTCCCAATTGTTTTCGCCGGAATTGGCGTTGTCGTGGGACCCTGTGGTCACACGCGCCCCTACCCACATATCGGGATTGACCTCGTACTTGAAGCCGAGCCGGAAACGCGTGCTGAACTTGCTCCTGTCGCACCTGGTTTCACGCCATTCATCTTCCTGCGTTTCCCGGTCCCTGTTGGTGTCCAGTTGGTAACGCATGCGGATGCTGCCGTAAATGTTCAGGCGCTCGAATACGCCCTTCTTGTCGCGGGTGCCGAACAGGGCGTCAGCCGTCTTGATGCGGGTCTCATCCTTGAACCATTCGCCTATCTTCTCGGACAGCGCTTCATCGGATACGCCCGTCGCGGCGGCTGCGCGCTCTTGCCCTTTCACAACAGCCCGTGCAAATTTTGACAGGGCTTCCTTTGTTTTCGACGAAATGGCCGGATCTTCCATTAGCGCCTTGATCATGTCATCGCAGCACCCTGTAAGGTCCAACCCATCATTTTCCGCGCGGGCCATGCCGCTGATGCCCGCCAGCAGAAGGCATACAAAAAGTCCCGTTACAACTACTCTCTTCTTCATCACATCCTCCCGTAAAAAAGTACCCCAAAAATCACCTGTGACTCCATGCCTCATGCGAAAAGGCGCCGGGTCATCAGCGTTGCTTATGAGATAATGGTAAGGTATTCGGGAAAATAGAAGGACTTCTCGGATATGCGGTCTGGAGAGACTCCTATTCCCGTTTCCTGTCTTTATCATTTATCGGAGAGGTGCAACGTTTTACTTGAGCCCCACAACCGGAAATTTGGGAATATCTGCGGCTGGTACACGCTGAAACTTTACTTTTCCCGCCTTCATTGGTAGAATCCGGCCATATCTGCATCCCCCACACCCTCCAGATTCAATCCCACAGGATGGAATGCGTCATGGACGAGAAAGTCGCAAAACTCGGGGACATGATAGCCGGGGCGTCGCGTATCGTCGCCTTCACCGGCGCGGGGATATCCGCCGAATCGGGCATTCCCACTTATCGCGGCGAAGGGGGCATGTGGACGAAGTACGACCCGAGCATCTACGCCAACATCGACTACTTCATGCAGGACCCTTCCTACTACTGGTCGTTCTTCCATGACGTGCGCTACGACGTTCTGCGCAAGGCCCGGCCCAACCCCGCACACATGGCGCTGGCTGAACTGGAGAAGCGGGGCAAGTTGACCGCCGTCATCACGCAGAACATCGACGGCCTGCACCAACTCGCCGGCTCGTGCAACGTGCTGGAACTCCACGGCAACACGCGCAACATATACTGCCTCGGCTGCAGCGCGCGTTACACGATTGACGACGTACACGAGATGCTGAAGAAGAGCAACCCCCCGCCATGCCCGCGCTGTAGCGGCATGCTGCGTCCCGATGTCGTCTTCTTCGGCGAGAGCCTGCCAGAGGATACCCTGGCGCGCGCAACTGAAGAATCGGAAAACTGCGACCTGATGCTCGCCGTAGGCTCATCCCTGGTCGTTTATCCCGCGGCGTGGCTGCCGGAGCGGGCAAAGAAAAGCGGCGCGGGGCTTGCCATCATCAATCGCGGCCCCACACCGCTCGATTCCATCGCGGATATCGTCATCGACGCATCAGCGGGAGAAGTCCTGAGCGCGGCTGTGCCCGGCGGGCCGGACCCGTGAACGGCGGCCCGCCGCCGCCGATCGCGAATACCGCCAATATGGTAAACACGCGGCTCTTAAGAGCGGATGCCTTGCCGGAACGGACGTGCTTTAGTCCTCAATCTCAAGACGGAAGATGATGCCTTTGCCGCGCACTCCATAGGGACAGCGAACCAGCACGGAGCCGTCCGGCTCGGCCCAGTCGTACGTCGCGCCGTGAAGCAGGCCGTTGATGTAGGGATACATGGTATGATATGCCGCGTAACAGATTCCCGCCGGAGTGCTCTTCGCGGCCGTCCAGTTGTCGCCTTTCTTGTGTCCGCAGGAGCAAGCGCCGTCAACAACGGTAATCCTGACGCAAGGTCTCCCTGACTCGTCCGCCGAGCCCCCCTTCAGCAGCCGGAACTTCTCCGGCAGTTGGCCCTCGGGTACCAGTCGCAGAAACTTGCTCAACTCCCCCGTGGTCATCTCGCCGTCCTCTATGGCGTCCTGATACGCCCCAAGTGCGTCGCCATAGTGCTCCGCCCACCTGTAACCCTTCCTGCGGAAAAACGACAGTGCGGCAATATTGCGCGAGGCACCCTCGGTAACGAAACCCCTGGCGCCCCTTTCGGTCAGCAGACGTTCGACCTTTCTCAGAAGCGCCGCTCCGGTACCGCTGCGACGATGTTCGCGTGTCACAAAGATATCCGCCACGTACCCGTGTCCGCGGTACTTGTCGCCCCTCCGCAACCCTGCGACGGCATACCCCCCCGGCACGCCCTCGCACATGGCCAGCAGCACCAGCCAATCGGGATTACTGATATAAGAGCGCAACTGTGCCAGCCGCTTCTCAAGGGGTACAACCCCCCCGTGACCCATCGCCTCGTGATGCTCGCGGTGAGCCTTGTACATCTCGGCCAGTATGTCGAAGTCCCGCAACCATGCCGGACGTATTTCTATCTGATTGGGCCTGATCATATCATGCCACCTCACGCTTTATAGAGGATGCACTGCTGTCTCCATGAAAAATACCAGATTTGTCACCCCCATGCAAGCATTCGTGGACAGCGAGGGGGTCAGAAGTTTATCCCGACGAAGGCGGGGCTCCTCAGCGTCTGACCCCCTTACCCGTTGCCGTTTGGCAAATCGGGGGTCTGACTCCCCGAGCCTCTGATCGTTGGTGTACTCAAAAAACGCGAGTAGAAATCTCCCGAACGTGTGATGTAACAAGCGGCTGTTGCAACAATTGCAACAATTATGAAAATATGTTCAATTTCTACTTGACGTCTGCCGAGGATGTGGTATAATGAACGTGTGTTCATAATGAGGTTCAACAGTCTTGGGTAGAAAACCAAACTTCAGAAACGTTGCGTGCAGGCCCGTTGCGAGCCTTTTCAAGCCGGCCGGTGTTCCCGCGAGCGGCTTGCAAAGGGTCGTGCTGCCGTTGGATTGTTTCGAGGCTATACGCCTGTCGGACCTCGAAGGGCTGAACCAGGACGAGGTGGCGGGGCAACTCGGCGTGTCCCGGCCAACGATAAGCCGCATACTTGAAAAAGGTCGCCGGGTCCTGGCCGAGGCGCTTGTGGAAGGAAAAGCCATTGTTATTGAAGGCGGCCCGGTACAGCCGGTGATGCCGAAGGATTGGCCGTGGCGTTTTGGGAGGTGTTGGCCTCCCGGTGCCGCCGGTGGTCCGCCTTTTGGTCCCGCGCCGCGCGGCAGACACGGTCGTCGCGGGGGCTGGCGCAGATAGACGAGATAGTAATTCTTGAGAATTGATTGGTTTTCTCGCACCTGTTTTATTTGTTAGGAGTACGGACATGCCAAGAGGCGACGGTTCAGGACCTCCCGGAGGCGGAGGCAGGGGACGCGGTGCCGGCGGCGGCCGCGGAGGCGGCGGCCGTGTGGGCGGAGGCGGTCGTGGTCGCATGGGCGGCTTCGCCGCAGGACCGGGGGGCGATTGCGTTTGCCCCGCGTGCGGCCAGAGTGTCCCGCATCAGGTTGGAGTCCCATGCAATCAGATAAAATGTCCGAAATGCGGTGCAGTATTAACCAGGGGATAGCCCCCGGTGAAAGGCATCCTCGGTAAGTTCTTTTGTTATTGTCTTTCGCTTGAAAGGAGGTGAGCACTATGCCACTCGGCGATGGAACAGGACCGATGGGTTATGGTCCAATGACAGGACGCGCTGCAGGCTATTGCGCAGGTTACGGAATGCCCGGCTACATGAACCCGGTACCAGGCGGTGGCTGGGGCATGGGTCGCGGCTGGGGTCGTGGCTTCGGCTGGGGCCGTGGCCGGGGTCGCGGCTGGGGCAGAGGCAGAGGCTTTGGCCGTGGCCGTGGCTGGGGCAGAGGCTTCGGCTGGGGCTTTGGTGCAGGCAGGGTTCCGGTTGGCTCCTATGGCGCGTGGGGATCGAGACCCCCATACGCATGGTAAACCGGATCAAACGTTGTTACCGGAGGGTGCAACTTCGAGGAAACGCAGAAAACGGTAGAGCGTTGTACCGGTATTTACCGGTAACGCGAACTCAGGCTGTCAGATTTTCCCGACAAGGAGGTGATTACTATGCCAGGAGGCGATAGAACAGGCCCGGCGGGCATGGGCCCGATGACAGGTCGCGCGGCGGGTTACTGTGCCGGCTACGGCGTGCCCGGTTATATGAATCCGATGCCGGGCCGTGGCTTTGGCCGCGGCTGGGGCAGGGGCTTCGGCGGGGGCCGTGGCTGGGGCGGAGGCTTCGGCGGAGGCTTCGGCTGGGGTGCCGCATACCCCACGCCCGGGGCTGCCCCCGTTTACAACCCCGATCCGAAGGAAGAAGTCGAGATGCTGAAACAACAGGCCGATTTCTTCCAGCAGCAGCTGGACGGGATTAAACAACGTATGGACGAACTGTCCAAGGAACAAGAGTAGAGGCTCGAATACCACCCGAAGGGGCCGGGCCCCTTTGGGTGGTATTTCACCGGAGGAACACCATGAAAATAGCAATCACATCAACCGGCAATATGTCCGACTCCGAGATAGACCCGCGCTTCGGCAGGGCGAAGTTCTTCATGATTTACGATGACGAGAAGGATTCCTTCGAGGCCATGGATAACGTGCAGAACGTGCAGGCCGCTCACGGTGCCGGCCCGCAGGCCACTCAGAGCGTGGCCGACGCCGGCTGCGAAGCGCTCATCACGGGGCATGTAGGCCCGAATGCCTTTAATGCCTTGAAAATGGCAAAAATAAAGGTATTTACCGTGGAATCCGGTACTGTCCAGGAAGCCATTGACGCATACAAGGCCGGCAAACTGAAAGCGGCTGATTCGGCCGATGTAGAAGGCGGCTGGGTTTAGTTTGCATCAAGGGGCCATCAAGTGCCGAATCGGAGGGGCCTCGGCAGCCGGACATCTGATGAGAGGCCGAAAATGATAGCGACACAACCGAAACCGCTGGATGAAGTCTTGAAGTACCTGGAACCGCACAGGAGGATATTCCTGGTCGGTTGCGGTGGGTGCGCCACTGTGTGCAAGACCGGGGGAGAGGTCGAAGTGGCCGGGTACGCCGGCGTGCTGGGAGAAAACGGCAAAGAGATAACCGCGCAGGTCGTTCCCCAGCGCACCTGCTACATCCACTACGTCGCCGAGACCCTCGGACCGTGCATGGACACGCTGAGAGACAGCGACGCCGTGGTCGTGCTGGGCTGTGGAGGCGCCGTGCAGGTCATTCGCACATTCACCGAACTCAAGGGCATGATCATGCCCGTTTATACCGCGCTCGATACAATCGGCCACATGGACACCCTCGAGCCCGATGCCTTCTTCTATGAAGAATGCAGTGAGTGCGGCAGCTGCATGCTCAACGAAACCGGCGGTATCTGCCCCATGACACTCTGCGCCAAGAGCCTCGTGAACGGGCCGTGCGGCGGCGCCAAAGACGGCAAGTGTGAAGTGGACAGGAACAGGGATTGTGCCTGGGAACTGATATACCACCGCCTCCGTGCCCTCGGGCGGCTGGACGAGTTCAGGCGGATACGTCCGCCCAGGGACTACAGCAAGGCGGCCAAACCCAGGTCTCTCCGTATTGCCCCGCCGACATGAGGTGTCGTTTTGGCTCAGTATTTCCCGACATGTTAACTAAAGATACAGGATGAACAGGCGTGAATAACAATTCACTTGTAATTTCGATTGCGTCCGGCAAGGGCGGCACCGGCAAGACCACACTGGCCGTGAACCTTGCGGCGGTCGCCGGGGCGGTGACGCTGCTCGACTGCGACGTCGAAGAACCCAACGATCATCTCTTCCTTGATGTCAAATGGGGCGAAAGCAGGGAAGCAAACGTTCTATTTCCGCGCGTGGACACGAATCTGTGTACAGGCTGCGGTGAGTGCAGGAAGGCCTGCCGCTTCAACGCGATAGTCATTCTCGGCAAGCAGCCGCTGGTCTATCCCGAACTGTGCCACGGTTGTGGAGCGTGTTTTCTCGCCTGCCCTGAAAAGGCGATTACGGAAGTGCCCCGGGCCGTCGGAGTCATAGAGCGCGGACCCTTCCGCGATATCGAGTTTATTCACGGCCGCCTGAACATCGGCGAGGTTAAAGGCCCGCCGCTGATTAACGACGTGAAAGAGGCCGCGCGAGGAAACGATAGTCATGTGATAATCGACGCACCGCCGGGCACCGGATGCCCGACAGTGGAGGCGGTGCGAAACACCGACTACTGCGTGCTGGTTACCGAACCCACACCATTCGGAATACACGACCTCGAAGCAGCGGCGGACATGACCCGCCAGATGGGTGTGAAACACGGCGTGGTTGTCAACCGCTCCGACATCGGCGACGACCGGGCGGTACGTTTCTGCGAGGAAAGAGGCGTGACGCTGCTCGGACAGATTCCCTTTGACCGCAAGGCAGCCGAGGCATATTCGCGCGGCGAATTGCTCGTGGACGCGCTGCCGAAATACAAGGAACTATTCAGCGATCTATGGCAGACAATATTAAAAGAAGCCCGAAACGCCTGACCGTGATAAGCGGCAAGGGCGGCACCGGCAAGACAAGTATCCTGGGCGCTTTCGCGGCGCTGGCGCACAACGCCGTACTGGCGGACTGCGACGTGGACGCGGCGAACCTGCACCTCCTGCTCGCGCCGAAGACCCACAAGACGGAAAAGTTCTTTGCGGGCTACAAGGCCATCCTCAATCCCCAGACCTGCACTGCCTGCGGGAAATGCGTTGAGATGTGCCGCTTTCGCGCCATCTCCATGCCGGATGACAGCGCTCCGCCGATAATCGACGCGCTCGTCTGCGAAGGCTGCGGTGTTTGCCACGATATATGCCCCGCGGACGCCATCGTTCTCGAAGACGCCGTCTGCGGGGATCTGTACGAGTCCGAGACGCGCTTCGGGCCGATGGTCCACGCGGAACTCGGAGTCGGCGGCGAGATGAGCGGCAAACTGGTCACCGCCGTACGGACACGCGCCGACGAGATTGCGGAAAAGAACGGACACGGACTCGTCTTGATTGACGGCTCTCCGGGCCTGGGCTGTCCCGTCATCGCCTCCCTCGCGGGCGTGGACGTGGCGCTGATAGTGGCTGAGCCGACGGTGTCGGGCTTTCACGACCTGGGCCGCGTTCTTGACCTGTGCAAGCACTTCGGCCTGGATGCCTGCGTAGTCATAAACAAGCACGACATCAACCCCGACGTCACCTCCCAGATAACGTCATGCTGCAGCGCTTCCAAGGTTGAGGTTGCAGGCGAGATACCATACGACAACGCTTTTACCAAAGCGATGCTGGCGGGAAAGACCATTATCGAGTATGATGCTGCGCCTGTTGCGGATATGGTGCGTGACATCTGGCGTCGCGTGGCCGGACTGCTGGGCATTGAACAAGAATAAGACGCCATGACGGGCAACAAACGATACTCGGATATCCTGCTGGATCATTTCAGGAACCCTCGAAACGTAGGTGAAATAGCGGATGCCGACGGTGTGGGGGCCATCGGTGATCCGGGGTGCGGCGACTTCGTCAAGATGTGGATAAAGGTGAAAGACGAGCACGTTTCGGACGTCAAGTTCCAGTGCCGTGGCTGCCCGGCGGCGATAGCCACGACAAGTATCTTTACCGAATTGGTACAGGGCATGCACATCGACCGGGCCGCGGAGTTCAGCGAGGAGACGGTGGAGGAGGCGGCCGGAGGCCTGCCGGAAGAGAAGAAGCATTGCTCCAATCTCGGGCCCGGCGCGCTATACAATGCCATCGTCAACTACATCACCCGCGAGGTCGAGAAGAGCGCGGGCAAACACCATGACGACAATGAGGGGGAAACGCAGGTGACGGCCTGAATTCGTCCCGACTTTGCGAGGGGCCCGTCCCGCAAGCACGATTCCCGTTGGCGCTTTTGTTGGACAAGGATTAAAGCCATGCCTATTTACGAATACAAGTGCGCAGACTGCGGCGCGGTTTCGGAGAGTCTCGTGAGAGAGGCAAAGGACGAACCCGTGAAGTGCCCGAAATGCGGCTCCAGGAGAATCGAGAAAATTATGTCCGTATCATCCGTCTCGGTAAAGAGCGGCGGGACGGGGGCAACGAGATGCGGACTCGGCTCGCCATGCTGCGGCGCAGACCAGCCCTGCTCCAGACCGCCATGCGAGGATTGAGGCGTGCCGGAATCAGACAGGAAACATACCTTCGGTCCCGTGCCATCCAGACGCCTCGGCAGGTCGCTGGGCGTGGACCTGGTGCCGTTCAAAATTTGCCCTTACGACTGCATTTACTGCCAGTTGGGTTCCACGACCACCAAGACCGTAGAGCGGTGCCCGTATTTCCCCGTTGAGGCGGTAATTGCCGATGTGAAGGATGCCCTGGACAGGGGCGTGGACGCCGACTATGTTACGATGTCCGGCTCCGGCGAGCCGACCCTGCACAGCGAGATAGGCTGTGTAATAGACGAAGTAAAGAAACTGACGGACATTCCGGTGGTCGTCTTGACGAACGGCGGACTCCTGACGGACCCCGACGTTCGGCGCGCGCTGTCGAAGGCGGACATTGTCGCACCCGACCTTGATGCGGGCAGCGAGGCGATGTTCAGTTACATCAATCGCCCGCATCCCTCGATACTCCTGGATAACGTTGTGGACGGGCTGGCGAAGTTCCGCGAGGAATACTCCGGTCGGATATGGCTGGAGGTGTTCCTGCTCGCGGGCGTCAACACGGCCGAGGCGGAAATCGAGAAAATCAAGTCACACATCGAGCGTATCAATCCCGATGAGATACATCTCAATACCGTTGCGCGCCCGACCGCGGAGGATTACGCCTGGCGGGTACCGGACGATATAATGTTGAGAATACGAGATTCATTTGGAGATAAGGCGAAGATAGTTTCTCCTTTCAAGCACAAGGAACTCTCAACAAGCCAGGCCGTAAAGAAAGACGATGTGCTGGCGCTGCTGGCGCGACGGCCGTGTACGCTTGAGGACATCGCCTCCGGCCTGGGCGTACACCGCAACGAAGCCGGCAAGTACGTGGCGGCCCTGCTCTCGGAAGGCCGAATCGCCGAGACCAGACAGAACAGAATCCCCTACTATTCCGCCACTGTTGATAACCGTAATGTCAAAGAGACGTGAAAGTCGACCACCACCGGTTCAACAGAGAGCAACCAGAAAGGAAGGTGTGATGCAAGACGGCAACAGAGCGGCAGGCGATTGTCGTGCGGATGATGCTTCACGGGCCGAGCAGGAAGCGCTGGCCAGAGAGCAGGTGCGCGAGCGCATGTCCCGCGTGAAGCACAAATTGCTCGTGCTCAGCGGCAAGGGCGGCGTTGGCAAGAGCACCGTCGCGGTGAACCTCGCGCTGGGGCTTGTGCTTTCCGGCTTCCGCGTGGGACTGGTGGACATAGACATCCACGGGCCCAGCATACCCACGATGCTCGGACTCCAAAACGCAAAGCCCCTTAGCGAGGGCGGCACCATTGTGCCGGTCAGCATGGGAGAAAACTTCAAGGTAATGAGCATCGGCTTCTTCCTTCGCAGCGACCGCGATGCCGTTATATGGCGCGGCCCGTTGAAATTCTCCGCCATACGACAGTTCCTGAAAGACGTCGAGTGGGGTGACCTTGACTACCTCGTCGTCGATTCCCCGCCCGGCACGGGCGACGAACCCTTGAGCATCTGTCAGTTGCTGCCGGGCATAGACGGCGCTGTAGTTGTCACCACGCCTCAGGACGTTTCGGTCGTCGATGTCAAAAGGAGCATAACGTTCTGCAAAGAACTGAAGGTGCCGGTT
>JAUXGI010000387.1 GCA_030622295.1 Planctomycetota bacterium | reverse complement strand
GGACCCGCAGGGCAAGGTACTGGGGGTGATAACCCTGAGGGACCTGTATCGAATGGCCGCGCTCCGCGCGCACGCCTACTGAATAGTTCCGCGAGGGGACAGTCAACAATCTATCCGCCTCAGGCGGACTCGCACGGCTAAGCGGTCCGACATAAGTTTCTTGATGTCAGCAACGGTGATAGCAATCGAACGGCTCCGGGGACAGTCCCCGTCGCTCACTTTCCGGGATTCTTACATACTCAGCCGGAGAGCAACTTGTGAATGTCTTCGACACCGAAGGATTGGTCGAGGACGGCGTCACTGAGGGCTTTCAGGTCGTGGGGCAGATTTTCAGGGTTTTCCGCGATGAGGAACACGCGCACCCTGTGGTTTGCGGTTCGCGCGATTGCGATTATATCGACAAGGTCCGCCTGCCTCCCCAGTCCGGCATCCACGAACAAGACATCGAACTTGCGCTCCGAGCAGAGATTCCACGCCTCGGCCAGGGTGCCGACTGCGTCGGGGATATGATGCCATTCCTTGGCGACGTGAACGAGTATGGACCGTATGTGTTCCTCATCGTCTGCGATGAGGACTTTCAGGGGGGGCGCTTGCCTTCTTCCCGAGGTGCGGACAGGCCGCATTATCCCGGTGGTCTTGCGCCCGCGCCGGGTGGTTCTGACAGGCAGTTTGATTTTGCAGGTAGTCCCCACTCCTATCTCGCTTTCGACCTCGATGCGGCCGCCATGCTCTTCGGCGGTTCTTCTGGCCACTATCAGTCCCAGGCCCAGGCTGGCGCTGAGCGTCCTGGAGCGCCGTGTTCCCACGGGCCGCTCCACCCAGAACCTCGGGTCGAAAACCCTGCTGAGGTCTTTCGCCTCTATGCCCTCGCCGTTGTCACGGACTATCAGAACTATTTCCGCGTCATCTTGCCGGACTATGACCTCAACCGTGCCGTTTCTGCCGACGGAGTTCAGCCCCGCCACAAGGAGGTTGAGCAGGGCGTGCTGTATGTCTTCCTTGCGCATGAGGGTTTTGCCGACCCTGTCGTATGTCTTGACCAGGCACACGCCGGCCATCTGGAACTCGCCCTCGAGCATCCGCGTCACCTCGTCCACGACTGCGGCGGCGTCCAGCAACTGCAGGGGCCGGGTGGCGGGGTGCGAGAATTTCGTGAGTGTGTTTATCAGACTTCGGGCGCGGCGGATTTCTTCATGCACTCCCTCGGCCAGACGCTTCGCAAAGCCCGGGTCGTCGGATGCCAGGGAGGCCTGTGCTTCCAGCCTGTTCAGCATCTCGTCGAAGTCGGCCGTCAGTCCGACGATAATCGCGCCGAGCGCCTTGTGGCGGGCGTCCTCGAAGAGCCGGTTTATCGTCTCACGCTCGCGCGAGATGTCATGCAGGACCGCGATGGTTCCCTGCATCCTGTTGTCGGCGTCGAGGATTGGTTTGATGACTGCGGCGACATCGACGGTGGAACCGTCCCCGCGAAGCATTGGAAGGATATCCGAGGAGGGGCGTCCGCCTGACATGGCTTCGCGCAGCGTGGGCGCCGTGCCGGCCAGCGCATAGAGGTCTTTCCTGCCGATGACTTCGCCGGCCTTGTAGCCCAGCAGCCTTTCGCAGCCCGGGCCGAAATAGTTTATCACGAGGTTTGCGTCCGTGGAAAAAATGCCGTACTCGGGCATCTCATCGAGTATCATCTGGAGGCGCGCGCGAGCCTGCTCGATTTCACGCCGAGCGGCCTTCTTCTGCGTAATGTCTTCAATGAGACTCAGTCCTCGAACGTAACGCCCGTTTTCGTCCAGGAGTGCGACCACATCCAGTTCCACATCAATCCTTCGGCCGTCCTTCGTTATACCTACGCTTTCGAATCCCTTGACTATCTCACCCCTGCGAACGGCCGCGGCAATGT
>JAUXGI010000161.1 GCA_030622295.1 Planctomycetota bacterium | reverse complement strand
GACGGGAAGGGTCTGACCCCCGGCCCGCGCCGAGGATGAGCAGCCTTCGGCTGCCTTTTCCTTCCGCGCTTTCTAATCCCGGGCATCGCCCGAAGCTACCAAAACGCGAAATGAAAAAAGGGGCTGTGCCCCCGACGGGAAGGGTCTGACCCCCGGCCCGCGCTAGGGGCCGCCGTGAAATCCGTGGTAAGATTCGAAAGACCGAGGGGGGAGACACAGGCAATGTCCGCAAATCATGGCCGTCCGTCCTGCGATAGAAGCGTCCTGCCGAAATCAAAGCCCGCGCACCTGCGCTGCCCGCGGACCGTCCTGCCGCTGGGCGGGCGCACCCTGGTGATGGGCGTACTGAATGTGACGCCGGATTCATTCTCCGACGGTGGAAAGTTCTTCGATGCATCAACGGCGGTCGAGCACGGGCTGAGAATGGTTGAAGAGGGCGCGGACATCATCGACGTCGGCGGCGAATCCACCCGTCCCTCTGCCGAGGACGTGACGCTGGAGGAGGAAGTGCGACGGGTCGTGCCCGTCATCGAAGCCCTGGCAAAGAGAACCGACGCACCCATATCCGTGGACACGCGCAAGTCAGCCGTCGCGCGAAGGGCCGTCGATGCCGGAGCACAGATAATCAACGACGTGAGCGCCCTGCGACACGACCCGGCGCTGCTCGATGTCGCATCCGCGCACGGCACGCCCGTGGTGCTAATGCACATGAAGGGCGCGCCCTCCACAATGCAGGAGAACCCCGCGTACGACGACCTGATGGGCGAAATCCGGGACTACCTGCTCGTCGCCGTGGAGAAGTGCAAGAGCGCGGGCCTGGACTTCGACCGGATGGTAATAGACCCGGGGATAGGTTTCGGCAAGACGGTCGAACACAACCTTGAAATCCTCGGGAATCTCGATAGACTTGCGTCGTTGCGGCTGGCGCTGATGGTGGGCGTTTCGCGCAAATCCTTCATAGGCCGGATTCTTGATTTGCCCGTGCACGAGCGTCTGGAAGGCACCGCCGCGGCCGTTGCAGCCTGCGTCCTGGGCGGTGCGGATATCGTTCGCGTGCATGACGTGCGCCGGATAACCCGCGTCGTGAAGGTCTGCGACGCCATTCGCGCGAGGATGCCGCGCCGGTCGCCGGAGGAATACGGCGGCGAAACGTGAACGGCGGCATGGGGGCCGCCGCACTTCACTGAAAATGTTTGAGTGACGGACAATGTTGATTTCCATACCGCGCATGGTTGCCACGGGACCGGGATTCCCGCCCGTCAAAAATATTCCGGTCGCCGTTGTGGAGATTCTCCTTGTCTTTCTGGCGCTCTATGCGATTTTCCGCATGGTGCGCGGCACCCGCGGCGCGGGAGTGGTCAAGGGGCTGGTCGTCGCGCTGGTCGTCGCGTTCACCCTGCTCTATACCGTTGCGACGGCGTTTCAACTCGAAGCCATCACCTACATTCTGAGCAACTTCGTGCTGTGGTCCGTCATAGCGGCGGTCGTCATATTCCAGCCCGAGATACGCCGCGGGCTTACGCACATCGGGCGCTACCCGATGGCCTGGCGTTCCGGCACGACGACCGGCAAGACCCTGCGCGAGGTCACCAACGCCGTCCTGTCGCTCGCCGGCAAGAGAATCGGCGCCCTTATTGCAATAGAGCAAAATGTCGGCCTGGGGAATTACGCGGAGGGCGGCGTGCCGCTCGACGCGGAGGTTTCCGCCCCGCTGCTGGAAACGATTTTCTACGAGGGCACGCAGTTGCACGACGGCGCCGTCATAATCCAGAACGGCCGCATAAGCGCCGCGGGCTGCTTCCTGCCGCTGACGGAAAGCGAGTTGAAGCACACCTTCGGCACCCGCCACAGGGCGGGCCTCGGGCTTAGCGAAGAAACCGACGCACTCGTCCTCATCGTCTCCGAACAGAGCGGCTCCGTGCGCATCGCATTCAATGGCAGACTCACCGGCGTGCTTGGCAGCGAAAACCTCCTCACGACACTGGAAAACATGTTTGGCCGTGGACTGCGCAAGGGCCAGAAGGCAACCGGAAAACAAGGTGAGCCCGATGAAGATAAAACCCGCTGACGCGCTGAACATCCTGCTGTTGCTGGGACTGGCGGTTCTGATATGGTTCTACGTCCAGCAGCAGATAATGGACACCGCGGACGTGGAGTTCGAACTCGATATCCGTGTTTCCGACGCGGACAAGTTCGTCGTCGTATCACACAGCGCGGGCAATGTCCATGACAGCGACAGAATAACGGTGAAACTGAGGGGCAGCAAATCGCAACTGGCGGAACTGCGCGGCGGCGGAATCAGGGTGGTGCGCCTGCCTGTCGACGTCGATGAGGCGGCGTTCGCAAACAGGGACGCACCCCTCCAGACCACGATAAAAATTACCGACGAGGACCTCGGCCTGCCTGCCAACGTCACGCTTGAGAAGGCCGTCAGCCTGGACGTCTGGGTGGACATGCTGGAGACGAGAAAATGCGAGGTGGCGCTGAACGTCGCGGACATCGGGGGGCGGGTTGAGCCGCCGCCGGAGGGGGGGCCGAAGTGGCGGGTGAAACTGCGCCCGCAGCGCGTGAGCGTAACCGGTCCCAGGTTCCTTGTGAACATGAGGGAGGGACTGAGAATAAAGACGGAGGCCGTCGACGTCAAAGACCTCCCTGTCGGCACGCCGAAGGATCTGGCGCTGATTGACACGGCGAAGGACTACAAAAGCGCCGGGAGCGTGCCTCATATCAGGCCCGATTTGAAACTGACACTCAGCCCCGCCACGGTCGAGGCGACCAGAACCCTGCAGGAAGAGATCGTAAAGATCACAAGGGAGAACGTCGCAATAAAAGTGCTCGGTACGCCGGAGTTCTTCAAGGAGTGGGAGGTCGAAATCAGCGGCTCCCTCACGCGCACCTTGATATTGAGCGTGCCCGAGAGCCGCAGTGCGGCGGCGGAGCGGATTAAACTGGAACTCGTCCTGGATACCAGGCAACTCAATCCACAGGAAGTGCCCAATCCGCTTCCTCAGGACCTTCGCGTTGTGGACAAGCCGGAGTGGATGGAAGTGTCTTTCGAGGACAGGAAGGTTACAATTACCATTAAGAAGAGAACATGAACGAAAAGAGTCTGTTCGGAACCGACGGCATAAGGGGCATCGCCGGCGAAGGGTGGCTTTCGCCTGAGAAGGTTCGTCACATCGGCCGCTCCATCGGCTGGATGCTCAAGGGAAACGCCGCAGCCCTGCATTCTTCTGAAAGGGTTTTTCCCGGAATTCGCGGCCGCAGCAGAAGCCTTGACGGGAGCGGCAAAATCATCATCGGCAGGGACACCCGTGAATCCGGCCCGCGCATCCAGGCCGCTCTTGAAAAGGGCCTGGCCGCCCAGGGCGTCGGCGTCGTCGACATCGGCGTTGCGCCCACCCCTGTCGTTGCAATGCTCGGGGCGCTGTGGGGGTGCGAACTCGGCATCGTCATATCGGCCTCGCACAATCCCCCGGAATACAACGGAGTCAAACTCTTCGCTTCAAATGGACTCAAGGTGACCGATTCCGGCGAGATGGAACTGGAAAAAATAATCCTGGGCGACGAAACCCCGCCGCCTGCCGCGAAGCGCGGCGAGCGGGTCCGGATGCACGATTACTTCGATGAATACTGCGCATTTGCCCGCGACGCGTGTCTGGGCGGCCGCGGCCTGGAAGGAACGAGAGTCGTCCTCGACTGCGCCAACGGCGCTCAGGCGGCGCTCGCCCCGCGCGTGTTCGAGACGCTCGGCGCCGACGTCGTCGCGCTCAACTGCGAGACCGACGGGGCCGACATCAATCGAAATTGCGGCGCTCTCTATCCCGGGATTCTCGCCGACCACGTGAAGGAACACTCGGCGAACCTCGGCATATCCTTCGACGGCGACGGCGACCGCGCCATGTTCGTGGATGAGACCGGCCGGGTCCGCGACGGCGACTTCGTACTCGCCGTCTGTGCAAGATACCTGAAGGAAAGGGATTTATTGCCCGGAAACGTGGTCGTCACCACCGTCATGGCCAACCTTGGCCTGGAACTCGCGCTCAGGGAGTCCGGCATAGGCATGGCGCGCACGCAGGTGGGCGACAAGTACGTGGTCGAAGAGATGCTCCGCCACGAATACATCCTGGGCGGCGAACAGTCGGGCCACATATTATTCCTCAATCGGTCCAACACCGGCGACGGCGTCATCACGGCGCTCAGCCTGCTGGGCGTGATGCTTAATACCGGGGAAAGCCTCTCGGCGCTTTGCAG
>JAUXGI010000085.1 GCA_030622295.1 Planctomycetota bacterium | reverse complement strand
TGTTCATGGCCTGTACGTCCGCCGTGTTCGGCAAGTCGCGCTTGTTGTACTGTATGACAACCGGCATCTCCTCGACGTTCAGGCCGTTTTCCTTCAGGTTCCGGCGGAGGTTTTCAAACGACTCCAGATTTTCATCAAACTTGTCTTTTTGGGAATCGGCGACGAAGACCACGCCATCAGCACCCTGCAGGACGAGCCGCCGGGTGGATTCGTAGAACGTCTGGCCCGGTACGGTGTACAGTTGGAACTTCGTATCCATGCCTGCAACCTTTCCAATGCGCAGCGGCATGAAGTCAAAGAAGAGCGTCCTGTCACCTTCCGTGGCTATGGATGTCAACTTGCCGCAGCGGTCCCTGGGCACCTGTTCGTGAACCTTTTCCAGGTTCGTGGTTTTGCCGCTCAGGCCGGGGCCGTAGTAGACGATCTTGCAGTTTACCTCACGTCTGGCAAAGTTGATTTGAACCATGTCGTATATCCCAAGCAGGAGTTCGAAAATAATGAACGGTATGTCAGTGTGACCGTCGCCCAACCACGAATTTCACGGATTATGACGGATTTCTGCGTTCCAAATTGCCACCCTATCGGCTAACCGTCCAGAATTTTCGGATGCCCGCTTAGAGGGTGATGCGGGCTTTCTTTTGTATCTGCCTGACGGCGCTTTGCATTTCCAGTATGGTACCGTCGATGTTTATTGTCCGTTCGGTTACGACGACCAGATAGGCCAGTTCGGCGTCGAGCAGGACCAGGCGCCCGAAGGATGCGGTAAGCGTGAACAGCGAAAAGCCTTCGCCGCTGATTTTTCTCAGCGTTCGCAGCGTCGTGCGAATGATGGCTGTGGCCAGCGCTGCGACGGCGTCCTCTTCCAGGTCCCTGCCCAGTTCGGAGGCCACGACCATGCCGTCTCTCGTCACCAGCATGCTTCCGTTTATGCCGACGACCTGGTTGAGATTTTTGAGAGTGTCACGCATGGGTTTCTACGCTCCCTGGTCTGAGGCGTCGTCGTCTGCGTCGGGGGCTTCCGGCTCCTCCGACTTCTCCACTGTGGGAGCGGTCAGGATACAGTCCTCGGCCACTTCCCGCAGATGTTTTCGCATTCTTTCCCTGTTGGACGGTCTGGCCGAGGTGAGACCGCCTATCAGCCATCCCTCCACGGAGTTCACAAGCATGTATCCGAAGGGTCCCTCGATTTCGCCGGTTTCGAAACCGCCCAGGTCCATCCTGAGTGCGCAGTCGTGCGTGTTGCCGTGGATTTCCTTGCACGCAACGGCGAACGTTTCGGTTTCGATGGGGTCGTCTTCAGTCTGGGCCGTGGCGACGACGCCCCCCTCCGGGTCCAGTATTGCCATTGCCCGCGCTCCGGTAGACTCCACCGCCAGCGTCAGCGCTTCCCTCATGTTGTCCTGGTCGACGTTGCGCCGGGAGGTCTCGTTGCAGCCCGCATGTGCGCACTTCTCGAAATAGCACAGCAGTTCGGTGTCGACGGCCATGCTTTTCCTCACCGAGACGTCCCTGAGCAGGTCTTCCACGGGTTCTTCACTGTGGGGCATCTCGAGCGCTTTATCCATGAGTTGCTGGGCATGTTCATCTTCGGGCTGTGATACGAGGAGCGTCTTGAGCGTATTGATGGCCGATTCTGCGGCGCCGATGGCCATGTAGAACTCCGCCAGGAGTATTGTTGCGGCGTAGTCCGTTTCATCCAGCGAGACCGCCTTTTCCAGGTTTGCCAGGGCGATTATCGCGTCTTTGGGCATGAAGTTCCGCGCATACCGCTGCAAGCGCAGTTCCGCGACGTTCAGGTACAGGCGAACTGAATCGGTGAATTCCGTCAATCCTGCGGCGCAGGCCCCAAGGGCCTTATCCACGTCGCCCACCCTGCGGTAGAGCATGGCAAGCCTGGAATAGGCATCCGGGTTGGGGTTGGGGTTTTCGGTAATATCCCGGTGGGCCTTCAGGAATTCCCCGTAGAGGTCGGTGCGCTTTATGCGCTGTTCAAGAGCGCGGATTTTCTGAGATTCGGGGTATTTCCTCAGGCCTTCCTCTATGAGTTTGCGTGCTTTGCCGTATTTCTCGCACCTGAGGTAGTGTTCGGCCAGCGCCGCCAGCGAGGAGGGCTCGGGCGTTTTTCTGTAGGCTCTGGTAAGCGCCTTTTCCATCTTGCGCGGCTTGATGACCTGCTCTCTTTTTCGCTTTTCAGACATCTTGACGGGCTCACCTGAATACAGGCACTGCGAAGCTTTGCGCACTCGCTGTTCGAGTGTGAGTAAGACCACACAAAAAGCGGGGCCGTCGGTCCCAAACGTTGAGACGATAGACTCCCCGCTATTATCTGTTTGGCATTATAGACTCAGCGGAAGTATCGTCGGCTTTATCCGAATTCTTTAGGTATTTCACGGCACATGCTCGTTGCAGGGGAAGTGGGTTCAGCCCTCCAGGCCGTACAAGTAGTTGTCGCTGGAGCCGAAGTACAGCCGGCCTTCGTAGGCCAGCACCCGCGAGTATATCGCGCCCTTCGTATAGAATTTCCACACGGGCGTCCCCTCTTGAAGGTCCAGCGCGTAGAGCGTGCCGTCCGTGGTGCCGCATATAACCTGGTTCTTATCAGCGATTATGGTCGGGGCGGCGTGTATCGAGCCTTTGCATCGATACCGCCACAACAGCCGCCCGTCCCCGGCGGACAATCTGGACAGCCAGCCGGCGTTATTGCCGAAGACGAGCGTGCCATCGACAAAGACCGGCGTGGAGTTTATCGCAGCGCGGGATTGAACATGCCACTGCTTTTTACCCGATGCGACATCCAGGCAGACCATCTCACCGTTCAGGCAGCCCACGTACAGGCGGTTTTTCAGGATGGCCGGCATGCTCGTAATGCCGCCGTCCAGGGAGGTCTTCCAGTCCACCGTGCCGTCCCCCTGGGCGAGAGACAGCAGTGAACCGTCGAGCGTCGCGGCGTATATCTTGCCGCGCCACGGGAGGGCGGCGCACACGACGCCCGCCTTTGTGTCCCTGGACCACACGACTTTGCCCGTGCTTGAGGCCACGGCCATAATTTTGCCGGTGTCGGAAGTGATGAACACGGTCCGGCCGTCGTCGGACGCCGTCGGCCTGGCGCGGAGCATCCCGCCCACCCTGACGCTCCAGAGTATCGCCCCGGAGCGCACATCGAGACAGTACAGGCAGCCGTCAAAACAGCCCGCGTAGACGCGATTCTCCAGGATGAGAGGCTGCGAGACAACGTCCGCCAGCAGGCCGAGTTGCTTTTTCCATTTCAGTTTTCCGGTCTCCTTGTACAGGCAGTAGAGGTTGCCGTCCCGGCTGCCGAGTATCAGCGTGTCCTTGAACACTACCGGCGGAGCCTCGACCGGCTGCGATGTCTTGAACTTCCAGAGCAGCGTTTTTTCGAGTTCCACGGAGAGTTTCCACCCTTCGGATGCCGGCTGCGTCACCTTTTGTACCACGTCGTACGAAACGTCGGCGAAACCCCTGCGCGAGATTATGACGACAGGCGGCTGCGAGGGGTCGTAATACATCAAGTACGGCGTTGTGCCCGCCGGTTTCCCATCGACGCAGACCTTCGTGCCGTGAGGGAGGGATTCAATCAGCAGAGGGAATTCTATTTCGCTCACACGCTTGCTGAGGGGATATCTCCAGTATATCTGCGAGTTGTACTCGAACACTTCCTTCAGTCGATTCTCCCTGCGGTATTTCTGCGCCAGCGCCCAGAGGGCCTCGGCCTCTTCGATATACCCGGCAATCCTGGCCGTTTCCTGGTCGGCATATTGCTTCAGGCCCTCTTCCCCGGCAAATTCCCTCAGCCGCGCCAGAACCTGCAGGGCGCTTTCCAGCCGGCCTTCCCGTTCTTCCTGCCGGGCGGACTGGGTCAGGAGTTTTATTCGCTTTCTGTAGAAAAGGTCCCTCTTCTTGTTGATTTCCTCTATCTTTTTGCTTGCTTGCAGGGCGGTTATGCTGAAGGGATAGACATCTATTACCATCCGGTAACACTCGGCGGCGCTTTCGTAGTCCCCCTGTTGTTCCGCCGCCTGGATTGCGCTGTCCAGTTGCTCTCTCAGCGAGTGAGCCTTGAATTCGTAAATGCCCGCCAGCATCAGGAGCCCCGGCATGATTAAGCAGGCGATAATCAGCGCCCTTTTCTTCTTTCGGCGCGATTCACGATACAGGATTGAGTCTATCCTTCGCCTCACGTCGTTTCGCAAGGGCCGTATGACCAGCAGTTTGTTGAGCACACCCACGGCCCTGCCCGTCTGTCCCTGTTCCAGGTAATCCTCTGCAAGTCTTTCGTAGTGCCGTTCCGCCTGAGGGAACTGCCCGCAGTCCAGCAATATGTTGAGCAGTTGTTTCCTCGAATGCGTGTCGTGCGGGTCCAGTTCAAGGAGCAATTCACAGAGGTGCTTGCCCTCGTCCTGTTTGCCCAGTTTGTCGTAGAGCGCCCCCAGTCGCCTGCCCACACGTATTGTTGATTGCACGTCGTTAAGGTTCGAATAAATGGCCAGGAGCCGTTCAAGCACTTCCGGGTCGGCGGCGTGTATGGAAACGGAACGTTCAAAGTACCGCGCGGCCGGTTCCGCATCGTTTTTCCGCAGACACAGTTCGCCGATGTGGTTATACTTGGCCGCGGCCATGTGGCCCTTGCCGAACTCCTCGTATATGCACGCGACGGTCTCCTGTACGGCGATGTCTTCCGGGGCGCGTGCGGCGGCGAGTTCGTAAAGCCTGAGACACCTGTCTATGTTGCCCGTCTCCCGGAAGGTCTGCGCGGCGCGTATCAGTTCGTCCACGTTCGCCGGCCTCACAAGACCCGCCCGGATGCACTCGACCAGCGCCCTGCACACGGTGAAACTGCCGTAGGCGGTTTCATTGCTTACCTCTTCCACCGTACGCGTGCCGTCGAACAGGAGCAGCAGTTCCGCAGCCTCGTCCTCAGTGAGGTCCTCGATTGTCAGGTCACCGGATTTCTTGCCCGTGAAACGGTAGACTTCCCTGGTGGAGGATATGACGCCGGCGATGGTCTGCCATTCGTCTGCCCGGCGCGTGGCTTCCATTACCAGTTCCTGAACGTCCAGCGACAGGCTTATCGCCCGGGAGGGCTTGTCCGCTTCGTCGACGACAAGGATATCGGGCGAGAATTCGAAGCGCGCGTCCTTCCAGGTGAAAAGGCTGTAGATTTCCTCCTCAACCTGGAACCTCAGCGCGTCATTCATCTCTTCTTCACTGATTACGCCCATGCCGACGAGTATCTTGCCGAGGTGCTCCCGGGAATGCCCCTGGGCTTTGAGAGCTGCATCGAGTTCGTTCCGGGTGACCTTTTTGCGGCCCAGGAGTATTCTCCCCACGCGCAGGGCCCTGCGCTCGCCGTAAGAGTACAGCGTCACACGTCCGCCTTCGAAGTAGATGTGTTTCTTGCTGTCCCTGTCATGGACAATCAGAGTACCCCGCGACTGGTTGTTCGCCAGGGTCTGGAAGATGTCGGCCAGTTGGATTGTTTCCAGGTCGCCTTTGAGCGCCATCGCTGCTCGACCCCATAATATGCCGCGGGTCTGGTTCTTGCGAAAGCAGGGGGGAAATTAACGTGGGCGAATTATTGATATGAAATAAACGCAGGTGAAACGGCGCGCGTGGTATACACTCTTCGCCAAATCCAGTTATCGGCAGGCGTCCTGCGAATCTTTTCGGTTTTTTGCGCGCCCGGCGGGGGGCGCGTAAGAATCTTGGAAAGTGAGCGACGGGGACTGTCACAATTACGGAACCTCGCGAGCCGCGCGAGTCCGCCTGAAGCAAATTCGTGCCTGCATCGAGGCTCGGGGAGTCAGACCCTTCCCGTC
>JAUXGI010000071.1 GCA_030622295.1 Planctomycetota bacterium | reverse complement strand
GTCCGAGGGGTAAAGGGGACAGTCACCATTGCATGCGGTCCGACCCAAACCACCAGCAATTCTTTAATGCTCCCTCGGTGTTGCATTTCTTGCAATATCATGCCTGTGTGATACAATTCCACTTTTAGTCTATAACCGACTTCCGGGGTTCGCTTTTCGACTCGGACGGGCTTGTTTTGATAGGCCGGAAGGAAAAAGGCAACCGGGGGCTGCCGTATGCAGGAAAGACATCCTTACAAGTTTCAATCCTTCAGGGCGGGCGAAGGTGTTTCGGCTCATGTTCTGCCCACGCGCAAGTTCAAGACGACCACGATATGCCTGATGATAGGGCGCGAACTTGACGAGCGCTCAACGCACGCGGCGCTTCTGGCGGAGGTGCTCAGGCGAGGCAGCGCAATGTATCCGGACATGCGCGCCCTGGCCACGCAACTGGAGCGGATGTACGGCGCGTCGTTCGGCTGCGGCGTGTTGCGGATGGGCGGCAGGCAGATACTCTCGATGCGGCTGACGATGGCGGGTGAGAACTTCCTGCCGCGAAGGGTCGCGCTGCTTGACAGGGCATTTGAATTCCTGCGCGAGATTCTGCTCAGGCCGCTGGCCGTGGACGGCGCTTTTGCCGCCGATTTGGTCCTGCGCGAGAAGCACAACCTCCGTGCGAAGATAACCTCCCTGATGAATGACAGGATGGCGTACGCCCAGAGGCGCTGCATCGAGGAGATGTGCAGAAAGGAGCGTTTTCGCTTCTATGAGCACGGGGACGTCAAAGCGGTGGGCCGCATAACCCCGAAAGGGCTGTACGAGTTTCACAGGGAAATGCTCTCGACCCGTCCCGTGCACGTCTTCGTGGTGGGTGACGTCGCCGTACGGCGCGTGGTCAATCGCGTGCGGGGCATGTTTGCCTGGCGGGGGGCGGGCGAGTATTCTTTCGACGGGATGGAGAGCCAGCCCTCACCGCGACGGGCGCGCAAGGTGGTGGAAAGGCAGGATGTGGAACAGGCGAAACTGTGCATCGGTCTCAGGACATACACGGGGGCGCGCGAGGCGGACTACCCGGCGGCGGTCGTTTACAACGGCCTGCTGGGCGCCTTTTCGCACTCCAGACTCTTCCGCAGTATTCGTGAGGAGGCGGGCCTGGCCTATGACGCCCATTCTTTTATTGAGGGCTCTAAGGGGCTGGTGCTCATAGGCGTCGGCCTGAAAGGGAGCGACTTCGACGAGGCGATGCGGATTATCCGCAGACAGATGAGCGACCTCCGGGAGGGCCGTATATCGCGTGACGACATGGCCAAGACCCGTAAGAGCCTGACAACCCGACTGCGCTCCAGTCTGGATTCGCCGCTGCAATTCATAAATTTACATTACAGCCAGATGATAAACGGCGTGGTTTTGACCCTGGAGCAATGGACGAGGAAGATACGTGCGGTCAAGCCGGCGGACGTGGAAGCGCTGGCCCGGAAAGTGACCGTGGATACGATTTATCTGCTGATTCCTGATGGTAAGAAATGAAACGTCTGAAGGCGATAAAGAGTGAAATACTGAAGTCGTGCGTTTATACCGGCGAGTTGTCTTGCGGCATGCGCGCGTTCTTCTGGCCCATGACCGGTTTCACGCGGCGGTTCGCGCTGCTTTCCGTCAAGTACGGCAGCGTGGACAACGTGTTTGTGCCGCCGGGGGAGAACAGGCAGGTAGAGGTGCCGGAAGGCATCGCGCACTTCCTGGAGCACAAGTTGTTTGAGGGCAGGAAGGGCGACGTGGGAGAGCGGTTCAGCGCGCTGGGGGCTTCATGCAACGCCATGACGTCGTTCACCAGTACGACATACTATTTCTCCTGCACGGACAATTTCGACAGGTGTTTGCGGCTGCTGCTGGGTTTTGTGCGCAGGCCGGACTTCAGCCCGGGCGGCGTTGAGAAGGAGAAGTCCATCATCGCGCAGGAAATAATGATGGAACGCGACAATCCTGACTGGTGCCTTTTCTTCAACATGCTCCAGGCCATGTACGCCAGGCATCCGGCGCGTTTGGACATCGCCGGGACGCTGGAAAGCGTCGCCAGGATAGACAGGGACCTGCTGCTGGAATGCCACCGCACGTTTTACCATCCCGGCAACATGGTTCTGGTGGTTGCGGGGGGCATCGACCCGGATGAAGTTGCGGCGGTCGCGGACAGAGGCGGCGGCGCAGCGCAGAGCCACGACGGGAATATCCGCCGCATAATGCCGGACGAACCGCTGCGCCCGGCCCGGAAATCGGTGACTCATCGAATGCCGGTGACGAGACCGAAGGTGCTCATCGGTTTCAAGGAAGAAGACACGCGCGTGGCGCGCAGAGGGCTTTTCCGCAGAGACGTGCTTACCGCCCTCGTGATTGATACGCTGCTCGGCAGGACGTCGCGCCTGTACAACGACCTCTATTCGCGGGGTTTGATAGACGGGACGTTTTCGGCGTCGTACAGTTCCTATGAGGGTTTCGGATATTCCGCCGTGGGGGGCGACACCGACCGTCCGCAATTGCTGGTTGAGGCGATAGAGAAGGGCCTCGAACGTGCCCGGCGCAACGGGCTTGATGCCCGGGAGTTCCGCCGGAAAAAGAAAAAGGCGATAGGGGGATTCCTGGGCACGTTTGATTCGCCCGAAAGCAGCGCGATGCTTTTTGCGCATTTCCACATGCTGGGCGTCAATGTGTTTGACTACTTCAGGGTATTGAGCAGGCTGAGGTTGAGCGACGCCGACGAGAGGCTGCGTTCGCATCTGTGTCCGAAGAACTGCGTGGTCTCCACGGTTCTCCCGAGGAAGGGCAAGCGATGAGAGGATTCCTGCCCCGACTGATTCGCTGTGCAGTCGCCGTAATTCTTATCGGCGGGGCGACCCTGGCGTGCTATGAGAATTCCGTCGGTGGAGCGTTCGTCTTCGACGACGACCATTTCATCGTCGAGAACGACAACATAAAGCACCTGCGCTTCGAAGACCCGGGCATGCTCCGCAAGGACGTCGAAAGTATCGTCGCCTACAACCCTTTCCGCGCACTTCTTTCAATCACTTTCGCTCTGAACTTCAAGTACACGGAGAAGAAATCGCTCGACGAATTCTCGCCCTTCGGATTTCACGTCGTCAACATCGCCGTTCACTTTCTTGCTTCGGCCCTGGCCTTCTTTGTTGTCAGGAAGATTATCCTGCTGTATCGCATGAGCGTCGGGAGGGGCGGGAGCGGCTGGGCGGGGGCCTATTTTCCTGCGCTGATAGCGGCGCTGCTGTTTACCGCCTGTCCCCTGCATACGGAAGCGGTCACCTATATCGTGCAGCGCGGCGAGTCGATGTGCGCCATGTTCATGCTGGCGGCAATGCTGTGCTTTCTCCATGCAAGATCGCATCAGATGCGGCGCTACGAGCGTGAAAACGACCGGGAAGGCGGAAAGCCGGAGAAGCGCAGTTACGCATGGGTACTCGCGGGGCTGCCGCTGCTGGTGGTGGTTTACAAGGCGACGGCGGTTCTTACGACCGGGCCGGGCGGGGTGCAGGCGGGAGGGGTCTCGCCCGCATTGCTGGTGACAGGTGTCCTGGCGCTGCTCTATTTCACGGGCATTGTTCTGGGGGCTGTCATATTTCCGAACAGGATACAGTGGCGCGGGGATTTGCTTCTGCTCGCGTCTTACTTCTTCTTCGGCCTTGCGGCCCTGACCAAGGAACTTGCAGCGGTGTTGCCCCTGTTGCTCCTGCTTGCGGAGGCGGCCGTATTTCGCGCCGGGCGGAAAGGGCACATGCGGCGAAGCCTCAGGTATCACGCGCCATTCCTGATTACCCTTCTGTTGTTTTTCATCCTCAGGATGCTGGTCATTCTTCCCGTCGGTCAAGGTGAGGCGTCCGGGTGGGAAGGAACGGAATTGAGCAACGCCTACCTGGCGCAGCAGGTGTCGGGCTCCGTGATAATGGATTACCTCGGCAAGGTATTCATTCCCCTTGAACTCAACCTTGACCCGGACATAGGGCTCTTCGGCGCGAGTCGCGGCGGCCGCCTGTTGTCGACGGCGTTCGTCGGTCTGCTCTTGGTGATTCTGGGTGCGCTGGTCCTTCAGAAGTATGCCCGCCTGCCGGCGTTCGGCATCATGTGGTTCTTCGTCGCGTTGCTGCCGACCTCCAGCGTGCTGGAGTTCGCCGATGTGATGGCGGAGCACCGCGTTTACCTGGCCAGTCTGGGCATTTTCATGGCGGTTGGCGTGGCGCTGACGGAGGCCGTGCGATTGCGCAAATCGCAGACCATGCGAATCGTCGCACTGGCAATCGTCACTGTCTTTCTTGCCGGCGTTCTCGTCAGCAACACAGCGCGTGTGCGCCGGAGGAACGAGCAATACTGGAGCGCCAAGGTCCTCTGGACTGACACGCTCCGCAAGTCGCCTGATAAGGCCCGGCCCTACAACGCGCTTGGGTATCTCTGCATGAAGGATGGGGCAGCCGCGGGAATCCTTGAGGACCCGGGACGACTTGAGGAAGAGGTTCAGGAGCGGACGCGGCACCTTGTCCTTGCGAAAATGTTTCTCACCACTGCCGAAATCTATGACCAGAAAGATTTGTGGGAGTTAATACGGCCGGAGTCCAATCTGCATGCCGCCGCCCTGACCGCGGATAAACGCTTCAAACACCTCGAGGCAAACAGGATTTGCAACAATCTCGGCGTTGTGCATTCACAAGAGGCCGAAATGCTGAGAATCCAGCACAGATACGGCGAGCGCCCGGAACGTGATGAGGCTGAAATGCGCCGGGAGTTGCGGCTCAACAGGCTCCAGGCCCTCGCCAACTACTGCCTTTCCTCGATGTTGAACCCGCGCGGAATACAGCCCCTCGTCAACAGTTCCAAGATAAGGTCCACTATCGCTATTGATTACGAGGCGAAGGCGAAGTCCGCTTCTCGCAAGAAGGAGCGGGATAAGTATTGGTCTTATTCAGAGAAGGAACTCGCCGCCTCTGAATCGCTGGTCCTGAGGGCCATGTCGATAAACAGATTCTATAGAGGCGCGGTCAATCACATGAGAGAACTCGAGTTCAAGATGGCCGTGCACTACGACCCGCACTTCACCAATGAAGGCGACAAGGACCGCAAAGACTCCAAAGAGGCCCTCGCGCACTGGCGCCGGCTGGACTGGCTTAGCAGTATCGACCCGGCGGTCAACAAGGTCGCCGTGCGGAACGCCATCGAACGCCTGGAACTGGAGTCATCAGGCGATTGAGGTGCGTTTTTAACGGTTTCCCGCCCCAACGCTTCGAAAAACCCGCTGAGGACACAAGCCCCGACCCGATGTCCCTTCAAACCATAACCCTTCAACATAACAGAGAGCAGCGGGTAGTCACGCCTGAGGCAGTTTTTTATTCAGTAGCAAAGTGGTTTATCCCGAGCGCCCGAGTCGGGCGGAGGGACAAAGTAACAGAGTGACAAAGTTGCAAAGGGAAATCCGCAGTAGGCCCCGACAAGTCGGGACGAAGTTTATCCTGAAGGATACCTGAAGGGCTCGCGAAAGGAGAAAGTATTTATGCGCCCACTCCGCAAGTAGGAGAGTAAGCGAGTAGGAAAGCCACCGCTGGCTACACCTTAAATCGACCGATTTGTGGTCTTGACAATGAGGAGAGGCTTATGGCTCGTCGGTTCCCTGCGGTCGGCCCGCCGCGTCCGGGGAATGAAAAACGGAAGCCGTTATGTTGTAATTTCCCGGCATAAGGAAATGAACAACAGAACCTGTTGGGACAACGTCAGCGATGCAGGAACACTATTCAGGGCCGACCCGGTCTATTAACATGGCGTTTACCCAAGATGACGGTTCCTCAAAATCGTCGGCTGTTTCACGCCAGGACGTTCAACTGATTAAAGGCTCAAGGCCGAAACTGGCGCATGAAACGGCATCGCTCCTGCGGACCCGCCTGCCAGCGTATGATACCGTGTTTCTACCCATACGAGTTGACGTTGTGGCCTGATTGAGTACAATTGTACTCATTATGAGAACAACAGAGAAACAATATGACATTGCTGCGGGGCTTTTCGGCAGGATACGCCGGGCGTTGCTCTCCCTGCTTTTCAGCCATACTGACGAGTCATTTTACCTGCGGCAGATAGCCCGTATAGTCGGCACCAGCGCGGGCACTGCACGGCGCGAACTAAACCGTCTCTCCAATGCGGGAATTATAAGGCGGATGAGTGAGGGGCGGGAGGTTTATGAGCGGGC
>JAUXGI010000218.1 GCA_030622295.1 Planctomycetota bacterium | reverse complement strand
TCTTATCCTGACCGCGACATCCGGCACGCCGTACTCTTCGAGCCTGTCCAGATGTCCCTCGTTGAGGCTCAGGGTGCTCCCGTCGGAGTCGAGGAGGGTGTAACTGCCTTCAAGGAGAATGACCTCTCTCTTGAAAGAGCCGTCAAGGCTGACGAGGAACCATATAAGGAAGACGGCAAACACCACCGCGAAGGTGACGCGGGCCCAGAGTCCCTGGCCGCGCTTATAGACTGTAAGGAGTCCTTTCTCTTTAGGCATTTGGCCTGCCGTTCGTTTCCGGAGAGCCGGGAGACTCCCCTTTGAATTTCTATCGGTTCAATCCATACATAAAACTGGCAGGTCAGGAGGGATTCGAACCCCCAACCGGTTGATTTGGAATCAACTGCTCTGCCAGTTGAGCTACTGACCTACCTATACACCTTGATTGTATCGTCCGCCGCGGGACAGGGAGGGACCCTCGGAGGCATTCAGGCCGAGCAAACCGACATTCGCGGCCTTACCTCTTGCGCTCCTTGTGGACGGTGTGCTTTTTGTCCCACTTGCAGTATTTCTTGACCTCGATCTTGTAAGGATTGCCCTTGGTCTTTTTGCTGGTCATGTAGTTTCTGCGCTTGCATTCCGTGCATTCCAGCACTACATAGTTGCGCGACTTGTCCTTTGCCATGGCAATACCTTGCAGATTATCGAGCGAAGTCGACTGAAAGCGCTGTTATTCGATGACCTTGGTCACGACACCGGCCCCGACGGTCTTGCCGCCTTCACGGATGGCGTACCTGAGGCCCTCTTCCATGGCGACCGGCATTATCAGGTTCACCTTTATGGTGACGTTGTCGCCGGGCATGACCATTTCAGCGCTGCCGGTCAGTGTAACGGTGCCGGTCACATCGGTGGTCCTGAAGTAGAACTGCGGCCTGTAGCCGTTGAAGAACGGCGTGTGGCGGCCGCCTTCCTCCTTCTTCAGGATGTAGGCCTGCCCCTCGAAACTCTTGTGAGGGGTTATGCTGCCGGGCTTGGCGAGGACCATGCCGCGTTCCAAATCGTCCTTCTTCACGCCGCGCAGGAGCACACCGGCGTTGTCACCGGCGCGCGCCTCGTCCAGGGTCTTGTTGAACATCTCCACGCCGGTCACGACGGTCTTGCGGATTTCATCCGTCAGCCCGACGACCTCGACGCCGTCGCCCACCTTTATCTGACCGCGTTCCACACGGCCCGTGCCGACGGTGCCGCGGCCTTCGATGCTGAAGACGTCCTCGGCCGGCATCAGGAACGGCTTATCGACGTCGCGAACCGGTTCGGGTATATACTCGTCCAGCGCCTTTATCAGTTCGAGTATGGACTTGACGTCGGGGTTGCTTTCGTCCTTCGGGTCCGCCTGGCCGGCTTTGAGCGCGCTGCCCTTTATGATGGGTATCTCGTCGCCGGGATACTCGTACTTGGTAAGAAGTTCCCGCAACTCCATCTCAATGAGTTCGATGAGTTCCGGGTCGTCGACCATGTCGACCTTATTGAGGTAGACCACCATGGCGGGCACTCCCACCTGGCGCGCCAGCAGGATGTGCTCCCGCGTCTGGGGCATCGGGCCGTCGTCCGCTCCGACGACCAGTATCGCGCCGTCCATCTGGGCCGCACCGGTAATCATGTTCTTGATATAGTCGGCGTGCCCCGGGCAATCGACATGGGCGTAATGCCGGTTCTTGGACTGGTATTCCACGTGGCAGGTCGCTATCGTTATGCCGCGTGCCTTTTCTTCCGGCGCCTTGTCAATATCATCGAACTTCTTTTCCGTGGCAAGATCGTGCGCCGCCAGGATCTTTGTCATCGCAGCGGTCAAGGTGGTCTTGCCGTGGTCAATGTGACCGATGGTGCCCACGTTCACGTGTGGCTTATCCCTTTTGAATACTTCCTTGGCCATGAACAGCCCCTCCGTAATAAAGGCGATTCAGAGTTAGGTTCTTCTACGAGCAACGCCTGCGGAGAACACCCCTCCACAGTAACGCATGCCAGAGGCCTCGACCCGCATATCCGGGCCGCGCATACGCTGGAGCTGGTGATGGGGGTCGAACCCATGACCTCGTCCTTACCAAGGACGCGCTCTACCACTGAGCTACACCAGCCTTTTCGGATAGCAGAAATCGGATATCGGATGCCCGATATCAGATAGCAGACACCGGATTCATCTTGCGCCCCGACCCGCTGTCCGACAGCCGGTATCCGGCATCCTTGAATGAGCGGGCGATGGGAATCGAACCCACGTGACCAGCTTGGAAGGCTGGAGCTCTACCACTGAGCTACGCCCGCAGATAAGGCACGACTGCACACACGCCATAACGCCGTGCCCTCTGGCTGAATTTACACAAAATCCCCCTTTTGCTTCTCTCAAACCTGTGAGAAGCACATTGCTATATGAGATACTAATTTAGGGAATCCGGTATTATATTGCCCAACCTTTCGCTGTCAACAACTATTTTCTTGTTTTCCCAAATATTTCACAGTTTTACATCCCGGGCCCATCCTGGAAATGCAGCCATAATTCCGTCCTCCGCAAGGTGACAGTGACCATCTGCACGCCGCCTCGACAGGTTGGAATGAATCGCAGATTAGTTCCTGTTGCCAAAAGTGGCCTTTCGCGCTCGGGGAGTCAGCCGCCCCTGGCGGGCGGGCCTTGCCCGCTCTTATACTTCCGGTCTGCGTGACCTCGGAAATATGTCCGAGAACAGCAAGCGCGAGAGAAAAAGACCCCACGAAGTGGGGCGTCTCACATAACTTCGCAGGCGGTATCCGAGGATACCAGGTGCGAAAGGAAAAAGACCGGGCAGGGCCCGGCGTCTGACCCCCTCGCGGTAAAATCGACTTTGGGCAACAGGAACAAATTAAGGCGTCAGGAACCGGGCCCCTCACCCCCGGAGGCCGGCGGCCCGCGCCATTCGGGCACTGCTTCACGGAGCGCCTGCATAAGTTCCGCCGGATTGGCGTAATCGTAGGTATCGAATTCCAGCAGGCTCTCTCCCTTTGCATTCTGGAGGGCCAGCAGTGGAGCGGGCGCGTCGTCCTGGATTGCCACGACCGTGACGTCCTTCAGGTTCACGGTCCGCACATCCCACGCCTTGCGCACCGTGATTTGCCTGGAGGTCATGACCACCTTGCCGACGACAAAGGCGCGCAACGGCATCCCCACCAGGAAGTCCAATATCAGCAGGACCACCAGCATCGGCCAGGATTCCGGGTCACTAAAGAGCATGAACACCGTGCCGAGAGTCAGCAACGCCAGGGGTATGCCGATAAATATGAATACTATCATCCAGAACCACCGCGGCAGGAGGAGACGGCTCCTGCGAAAGACAAGCGGCGGCAGACCGGACTCTTCTTCCCGCATTTCATCCATGGCGCTCACTCCAATAAAAGATTACTCCTGACGCAATGCCTTCTTAAATTCTTTGTCGACTTCCTCAATCCAGGCTATTTGAAAAATAGTAAAGCTCTGAAATTCAAATCGTTTCACAACCTGCTGGTCGGCTAATGAATAAATGGATACCTCCGCTTCAGGGACCTTATCATCGGCCACTGAGAAATAGGCAACAAATCTGCCGTCGGGGGACCATACGGGACGAGTTCGAGGGCTA
>JAUXGI010000299.1 GCA_030622295.1 Planctomycetota bacterium | reverse complement strand
GTCCCCGATATTCACTCGCACCGCTCGCGGAATTCCGTAAATAGTGACAGTCCCCGATATTCAAACCCCATCTCATCGGCGATGAAATGGGGCCTGTGTGAATCCGCGCAATGAGTCCTCAGGTGAAGATGCCCGCTCCGAAATCGTCGTTTTCCTTGTCCATTTTAGAACCACGCTGATGGTCGAGCGGAGAGTCGAGTTCCGAATCGAGTGCCGCGTCGAGTTTTTCTTCCTGTGGTTCAGGTTGCGGCTCCGCCGGTTTCGGCGGTTCCGGCGTCCTTTCCACTGCCCTCTCCACTACCCTTTCCACTGTCCTCTCCTCTGTCCTCTCCACCTCGAGGTCTTTGCGGGGCTGGGGCGGACTCTCCACAGGCTCAGCGCCGCGGGCAACTTCGACTTTGTCGGTATCAGCGCTCAGTTGGTCGAAATCATCATACTTCGGAGGGACGTAACCATCCTGCCGGGACCGCGCCAACTCCTCATGGTATGCAGCCAGCACTATCTTCTGCAGTTCTTCCCTGCATTGCGAGTTTATCGGGTGTGCAATGTCGGCGTGGAGTTTGGTGCGGCCTTTGTCGTCCATGTTGCCGCGGTTCTGCCTGAGCCTGGCACCGCAATCACTACAGTGGTTCGCCCTGAGATGGTTCTTGTATCCGCACTTGGGGCAGCGGTCGGTGAGTTTGCGGCTGGGCATGGCAACAAACGGCCCTGATGTTCCTTCGATTATTTTCAGGTCTCGAACTACAAAGTCGTCGCTGACGGTGATGCTGCAAAACGCCTGCAGTTTCTCGCTCTTGTCGTTCATTAACTTGACGCGTACCTCGGTGATGTCCACGGTTCTCTCTCCAATGTAGGATTTGCCGGGCGGCGATTCAGAGTCTGCCCTGTACGACCATCAATTTCGCCTTCAGTCTGCGACTGAGTTTTTCCCTGGCGACCCACGCCTCCTTTCGTGTTCGACAGATTCCAAAGAGGCTTGACCCGCTCCCGCTGAGCAGCGCGCCTTGCGGGCACACTGCGAGCACCTCTTTCTTGAGCCGCCGCAACACGGGGTACAGGCGAAAGGCCGAACTCTCAAGCCTGTTATAAGGCATTATCGCGCCTTTGCGGGCATTGGTCTCGCCCATCACTCCATGTTGAAGTCTAGCACGCCCTTTCGGGCTTGTCAAGGTCATCCGCAAATTCGCGTACACATCCGGCGTCGACACCGGAAACCCCGGCAGGACAAGCACGTAGTAATAGCGTTCTTTCAGGCGGACCGGTTGCACGATTTCGCCTCTGCCGCGGCAGACTGCCGCCCGCCCGCGAACGAAGAACGGCACGTCGGAGCCTATCCGCGCCGCCAGTGCCTCAAGTTCCTCCTGTTTCAGCCCGAGGCCCCACAGCCTGTTCAGCCCCCTGAGCGTTGCCGCCGCGTTGCTGCTGCCGCCGCCCAGCCCCCCTCCCGGAGGGATTCGCTTCTCTATCACGATATGAACCCCGCCGTGCCCGGGAGACCTGCGCTTCAGCAGCGCCGCCGCCCGCCATGCCAGGTTTGATGAGTCGCGCGGCACCTCCGGATTGTCGCATTGCAGCCTTATCCCGCGCGGAATCGCCGTAAACGTCAGCCTGTCGTGCAGGCTGATTTCATGCATCAGCGTCAGTATTTCATGGTATCCGTCCGGACGGCGTCCACGGACATCGAGATAGAGGTTGACTTTGGCGTGTGAAGTGACGCTGATTGAAGAGGGGTTTTTGCCCAAGGTAAGCACTCGGCGACAAACGAAACCGAAAGGGGGTTAGACCCCTTCAGGTTTCGTTTTCCTGATACGGTTCTTCTCATCAACGAAGACTATCTTCGGTTTCCACGTGCCGACCTGCTCATCGTCGAGCATGCAGTACGACATAATCAGGATGACATCTCCCACGTAAGCGTGACGCGCAACGCCGCCGTTGACGCCTATCACACCGCTGCCGCGCTCGCCCTCTATCACATACGTTTCCAGCCGGCTTCCGTTGTTCACGTTCACCATCTGCACCTTCTCGCCCGCCACCAGGTCCGCTGCGTCCATCAGGTCGCGGTCAATCGTCAGACTCCCCATGTATTTCAGGTCGGTCTCGGTGACCGTGGCCATGTGGATCTTGGATTTCATCATCTCTCTCAGCATGGGATTTCTTTTCCCTCAGACGTAAGGCAGATGTTGTCAATGAGGCGGGTCTTCCCGAAATAAACCGCCAGGGCCACCAGGACGTCGCGCGACACGCGCTCCACCCTCTCAAGCGTCTTCACGTCGACGACCTCGACGTAATCGATTTCGGCGCTCGGCCGGGCGGTGATGATATTCCGCATCTCATCGCGCAGGACACCGGCGTTTCGCTCGCCGGCGGACACCAACTCGCGCGCCCTGCACAGCGCCTCGTAAAGGCAGACGGCATCGCGCCGCTCTTCCGGCGACAGGTACGAATTGCGCGAACTCATCGCAAGGCCGTCGGACTCGCGACAGACCGGCATTATAACAATACGCACGGGCAAATTCAAGTCCCTCACCATGCGCCTGACGACTATCGCCTGCTGGGCGTCCTTCCGGCCGAAGTAAGCGAAATCCGGCCCGATTATGTTGAACAGTTTCAGCACGACCGTCAGTACCCCGCGAAAATGCGTCGGCCGGGCGCGCCCGCACAGCACGCTCGTCAGATTCTCCCCGACCACATAGGTGTCGTAGCCCTGCGGATACATCTCTTCGGGCGTCGTGGTGAACACCACGTCCACGCCTTCACGCTCGCATGACTTGCAGTCGGCGTCGAAGGTGCGCGGATAGCGGTCAAGGTCCTCGTTGGGGCCGAACTGGGTTGGGTTCACGAAGATGCTGATGACGGCCGTATCGTCGCGCTCCACGGCGACCCGCATCAGGCTGGCGTGTCC
>JAUXGI010000257.1 GCA_030622295.1 Planctomycetota bacterium | reverse complement strand
TGTGAAAGATTTTTTTTCAACGCCCTGCTGGAGACTAACTCTTGTCCGAATCATCGGTTGCGCCCTGCACGCGCAAGGTGGGTAATTGTTCCATCATGCTGAATTTCTCTCCCTCGGTCTCGTCATAGAACTTCCTGCGCTTGCGGTACATCCGCATGAACCTCATGCGGACAGCCTTAAGCGCAGCCGCTACAGCCTGTTGCGTAATATCCAGGGTGCTGCCGATATCCGCCTGCTTCATGGTCTCGCGGTAATACAGGCGTACTATCTCCTGCTGCCTGGGTGCCAGCAGGTCTTCGTTATCAAGTATGAGATTGGTTACTACCTTGCCCTCATAGATGCGGGGGAGGTCCTCGTAGTCCACGCGGCCCTGCTCCATACTCGGAAGCAGCGCCCCTATGGTTTCGCAAATGGTCCGGCACCGTTCGCGAATGTCACATGTTTTGCAGTCTGTCCGATTACAAATTGACATCAGAATATCCCAAAGAGTGTCACCGATTCATGCGTATCATATTGCACATTATATCCTGTTGCGTGAAATGCTTCAAGGACTCATGGCAAAAAGAGAGCGTGTAAAAATCCTGGATTTTCACATTGTCTCCAAGTTCCGCGAGGGGACAGTCAACAATCTACGAACCTCGTTCGCGCGGCTCACGAGGTTCCGTAATTGTGACAGTCCCCGTCGCTCACTTTCCAGGGTTTTTACATGCTCTCTGGCAAAAGGGGAGCGAGGAGGTCGAGGGGGCGAGGGGAGCGTCTGACCTCCTTTCCTCTACGATGCCCGCCCGCCATTGCAAAAAAGGATTGACCTGTTTCGAGGGTGGTGCTATTGTATCTGTGCCGCCCGAATCCGGATGCGGCGCTCCGCAGCGCATCCTGCCTGATTGCGGTTTGTCGGGCTTCGGGTATCTTCGAGCGTTCAATGTTCGGGAGCAATGGGATGGTTACCGTCTATCTCGTCTGTTTTTTCGTGGGAATCCTCTTTGTCGTCGTTACCGCTCTCATGAGCGGCATATTCAGCGGGGGGGAAGCCTCCACTGCCGCCGAGGGAGCGGATGTGGATGTCGCTGGTCACGACGTCGATGTCGGTGGACATGACTTGGACGTCGGCGGTCACGACGTTGACGTATCCGGACCCGACGGCGATTTCGATACCGATGTTAGCGGGCACGAGGTGGCGATAACGGATGCTTCGCCGGCCCTCTCCCCTCTCAGTCCGACGGTGCTGGCCGTCTTCGTTACCAGTTTCGGCGGGTTCGGCTACCTGGCCCTCATCGCCTTCGGGAGCGACAAACCTTACGTTCACGTGCCGATTGCGGCGCTATCCGGATTTGTGCTCGGCCTGGGTACGTTCATCCTTTTCAACAAAATTTTCAACGCGGTTACCGCTACCAGCCACTATTCGCGTTCACAACTGGTGGGCCTGACCGCCGAAGTGCTGATTACAATTCCCGAGGACGGTGTGGGCGAGATATCGTTCATTGCGGGCGGCGCACAGGAAAGCAATCCCGCGCGCTCGGACGAAGGGAAAACACACCCCGCACACTCGACCGTCATAATCACGCGAATGGCAGGCAACACCGCCTATGTGAAGGAATCAGCGGAAGAGAAATTTGCGCGCCTGACGCGCAGGAAAAATCGGCGCCAAAAAGGCAAAGAACAAAAAGATTAATCGGGCATATGCAAATGATTCCCTGCGCCTGGGGCGGGGAATCATCGGAGAGTAAGACGTATTCCTATTACTTGGGAGGAGACGGATGTATCGAACACTACTTGCAGGCAACGACAAGGGGCTGGGCGAAGGAATGAGCGGCGAGGTAATCCTGGTGGCCGTCGGAATCGTCGCTATCATCCTGATGCTCATATGGATTTGGGCCAGCAGATACAGGAAGGCGGGTCCCAACCAGGCTCTCATCATCTTCGGACGCAAGAGCACTCCTGACGGGAAACGCGGCTTCCGCATCGTGCAGGGCGGCGGTACCTTCATCTGGCCCGTCATCGAACGATTTGAAATACTCTCGCTCGAACTTATGACAATCGACGTCAAAACTCCCGCGGTTTATACGGTCCAAGGCGTACCGGTCATCGTTGACGGGGTGGCGCAAATGAAGGTGCGGAGCGACTACGAGTCGATGGCCGCGGCGTCCGAGCAATTCCTCGGCAAGAACCGCGGTGAAATCGAGAACATCGCCCTGCAAACCCTGGAAGGCCACCTGCGCGCGATGCTCGGAACACTGACCGTCGAGCAAATATACAAGGACCGCGAATCCTTCGCGCAGCAGGTTCAGGAAGTCGCCGCCACCGACATGAGCAAGATGGGCCTGCACGTCGTCTCTTTCACCCTGAAAGACATCCGGGACGAGCACGGCTACCTTGACGCGCTGGGCAAGCCCCGCACGGCACAGGTAAAACGCGACGCCATCATAGGTCAGGCGGAAGCCGACCGCGACGCCACCATAAGGAGCGCCGAGGCGTACCAGGCCGGGCAGGAGGCGAAGTTCGCCGCGGACACCAAAATCGCCGAGGCACAGCGCGGCTACGAGGTGAAGAAGGCCGAATACGATGCATCAGTGAACCAGAGGAAAGCGGAAGCGGACCTCGCATACGACCTGCAGAAATTCAAAACCGGCCAGGCCGTCAAGGAACAGGAAGTGCAGGTGGAAGTCGTCGCGAAGCAGAAGCAGATTGACGTGCAGGAAAAGGAAATCGCCCGCAGGGAGAAGGAACTCGACGCGACCATAAAGAAACCGGCGGAAGCCGAGCGGTACCGCATAGAGACACTGGCCGACGCCCAGAAATACCGCACCATGGCCGAGGCGGAAGGCGAAGCGGAAGCGCGCAAGAACCTGGGTATCGGTGAGGCTGAGGCCGAGAAGGCAAAGGGTCTCGCCGGGGCATCTGTCATAGAGGCCCAGGGAGAGGCCGAAGCCCAGGCCATGAGCAAGAAGGCCGAGTCGTGGCGCAAATACAACGAAGCCGCCATAACGCAGATGTTCATAGACAAGATGCCGGAGTTGGCCCGCGCCATAGCCGAGCCGCTCAGCAAGACCGAAAAGATAATCATCATCAACACAGGCGACGGTGCCGGCGCGAGCAAGGTTACAAAAGACGTGGTGGATATAGTTGCCCAAATGCCGCCCATGATAGAAGCGCTGAGCGGCATTAAACTGGGCGACCTGCTGGCCCGCATCCCGGGCATGGAAAACAAGGGCAAAGAAGAAAAATAACAAGAGGAG
>JAUXGI010000392.1 GCA_030622295.1 Planctomycetota bacterium | reverse complement strand
TGCGGGGGGGGGGGGATTTATCCCGCTTGTCCCCCTCGCTAACCCCCATTTCTCACCACGAAATGTAGGGTACGGCCTTTAGGCCGTTCCGGGGGACGGTCTAAAGACCGTCCCCTACATCTCACACGGCATTCAACCCACAGTGTTAAGGTTGACGGGGCACTGGAAAACGCAGAGGGGTTATGCGGGCCGGAAGTAAAAATGCGGCCTGTGGCCGCCGGGCCTCGGCTGCTATTCCCCTCATTGGAGTCGCAAGCGGATGAGTTGCGCGCGTGCCGCGTCGCGGTCGGCGGTGCTAATCTCACGCCCTTCGCGCTTTTGCAGGTGGGCCGGCTGGGTTTGCACGAACAGTTCGTTCACGGTGTCGATGCTCACGTCGCTTATCAGGCCCATATTCACACCCATCCTGACGCTGCTGAGCAGGTCCATGGTTTCGTCGGATGAGATGATACGGGCGTTCTTGAGCATACCGTACGCCCGCCAGACGCGGTCTTCGAGATTGCCCCGGCTGTCGGTTATGAGCGCCTGGCGCACCTTCCGCTCGTAATGGATAATCTGCCTGACGACGCTCTCGACCGTGCCGACTATTTCCTGCTCGCTTTTTCCAAGCGTTATCTGGTTGGAGACCTGGTAGAAATCGCCGGATGCCTGTGTGCCCTCGCCATAGAGGCCGCGCACGGCCAGGTTCATCTTGTTGACCGCCTTGAAGACCTTCCGCAACTGCTTGGTCCATTCGAGCGCGGGCAGATGCATCATCACCGACACCCGGATACCCGTTCCAACGTTGGTGGGGCAGGCCGTCAGGTAGCCATACTGGGGGCTAAAGGCATAGTCCACGAGTTCGGCGAGTTTGTCATCCACTTCGCTGATGCGCTGCCACGCTTCCCACAGGCGGAAGCCCGACTGGAGCACCTGAATGCGCAGGTGGTCCTCCTCGTTTATCATCATGCTGAGCGACTCGTCGCGCGCAACCGCCACAGACCGCGGGCCCTGGGCCTCGGCGAGTTCCCTGCTTATAAGGTGTCGTTCAACCAGATACGCGCGCTCGATGGCGTTGGCCGATTCGAGGTCATAGTATATCGGGTCATCGACGATGCCGGCCTTGTGAATCTTCTCCCTGAGCAGGTCGTTGATTCGCTTTCGCTCTTCAACCGAGGCGCCATGGAGGAATGAAAATCCGGCGATATTGCGGGCCAGCCTGATGCGACTGCTGATAACGATGTCGCTCTCAGGGCCTTCTCCGCAAAGCCACTCGCCGGTGGTTGGAATGTCGTGTTCTTTCATGCGAGTTTCCGTTACTCTTCGCGCAGTTTCCGCATGGAATCGCGCAGTTTCGCGGCCTTTTCGTATTCCTCGCGCTTGACGGCCACATCCAGGTCCCTTTGCAGGCGGTTGATTTCCTGCTGGCGGTGCAGTTTTTCGTCCAGGTTGCCCGGCACCTTGCCGACGTGCTGCAGGCCGCCCTGTATCTTTTCCAGCAAGGGGTCGAGGTTGCGTTTGAAAACCTCGTAGTCCCTGGGACAGCCCAGCCTGCCGACGCTCTTGAATTCCTCGTAGGTCAGCCCGCAGTCCAGGCATTCAAGTTTGCCGCCCTTCCCGGGCTTGCCCAACTGGCTGCCTATGAGGTTTCCGAGCAGTTCGTTGAAGGAGAACTTCAGCGACACGCCGTACTGCTTGGCGCACTTGTCGCAAAGGTGAATCTGCTTGTGCGTGCCGTCCTTCTGTATCTCATTGACGCGAACGGTGGCCTTGTTTTTCTTGCATATCTGACACAGCATGGTATCCACCGTCAAAAAGGTAATTAGTCAGAAGGCGGGCCTTGCCCGCTCTTTTCCTTCCGG
>JAUXGI010000040.1 GCA_030622295.1 Planctomycetota bacterium | reverse complement strand
TCGGATACCGCCTGCGAAGTTATGTGAGACGAAAGGAAAAGAGCCGCCAGGGGCGGCTGACTCCCCGAGCGTACCTATAATCGCTTAAGGTTTCAGGTCTCATTCGCCTGAAGCAGATTCAGGCTTTAAGTCCTTCAACAATTGCGGACAAGTTCCTGAAACCTGAGTCCGCCTCAGGCGGATGAAACCCGAAACTTGAGGTTCGGAGAGTCGCATGTACGAGAAGGTCGGCTGGAAGATAGTCCTGATAATACTAATCGTCGGGTGCGCGCTTTACTTCATGTTCCCGCCGTTCAGCGGCATGGTGCCCGGATGGATGGAGAAGGCGCTGTTCGGCGCCTGGCCGCAGTCCAAAGGGAAACTCGTTCTGGGCGAGGACCTGAAGGGCGGGCTGACGATTGTGCTGAGCGTGAACAACCCGGACAAGCGCGACAGCGTCATAGAGGTGCTCAACAGGCGTGTAAACTCCAGCGGCCTGAAGGAGGTCTACATAACGGCGCTCGGGGAGGGCCAGATACAGGTGCGCGCTCCGGCGGAATCGCCCGGCCTGAAGGACTTGCTTCTCAGCACCGGTACGCTGGAGTTCCGCGCGGAGGCGACCGACGAGGAATATCGGGATTACGACAAGATCCGCGAGAAGGCCGCGGCGAGCGACCGTCCGATACCGCGCCCCCAGGCGGGGCTTATCGTGCAGGAAAACGAGCGGGGACGCGGGGGAAGGCGCTACCTGCTGCTCCACTCGAAGGTCGAGTTCGCGGCACAGGATTTCGCCGATTTCTACCCCACCATACAGAAGAACAACCCCGTGGTGGGATTCAGGCTCTCGTCGCCCGCCGCGCCCAGATTCGCGGAACTGACCCGCAAACTGTCCAAGGAGTACGGGACGGAGAATGGCAAACTGGCCGTTTTCGTCAACGGCAAGTTCGAATCGGCCCCGGTTGTCCAATCCGTGATTACGCACAGCGGCATTGTGACCTTCGGCGATACCGGCGATATAGAGGATGCCTACAAGAAGCAGAAGGAACTGCTGATTGCGCTCAGGTCCGGCGCTCTGCAGACACCCATCACCTTCGAGTCTGAGATAAAAACAGGCCCCGCCATAGGCGAAGACTCGCTGAGGCGCGGTATCCTCTCCCTGCTCCTGGGCGCGCTGCTCGTCCTGGTGTTCATGTTGGTCTACTACCTGGCAGCCGGACTGATAGCCAACGTCGCCCTGGTATTCAACCTTATCATCGTGCTCGGGGCGCTGTGCGGATTCCAGGCGACGTTTACCCTGCCCGGCTTCGCGGGACTGATTCTGACGATCGGTATGGCGGTGGACGCGAACATACTGATATTCGAGCGAATCCGCGAGGAGAAGGCGGCCGGCAAGGCCCTGAGGGGCGCGGTGAAGGCCGGCTATGACAGGGCGTTCGGCACGATTTTGGACTCCAACATAACCACCCTCATCGTCGGCATTATACTCTGGTGGCAGGGCACGGGCCCGATACGCGGATTCGCCATAACGCTGTCGGTGGGCATCCTGGCCAGTCTCTTCACCGCGCTGTTCGTCGGCAAGGTCATCTTCACCATACTCGTGAATGTGAAGGCATTCAAGGAAGTGAAGATGCAGTACTGGATAAAACGCCCGAACATTCCTTTCATGAAGTTGAGCAAAGTGCCGCTGGTCATCTCGCTGATACTGATTACGGGCGGGGTCGGGCTCCTGATTGCCAGGGGTTCCTCGCTGCTGGGCATCGACTTCCTGGGGGGCGCGCAGTACCAGATAAACCTGGACAGGGCGATAACCATCGAGGAGGCGCGGAGCAGACTCGCCGACATCCTGCCCGAAGGCACCGCGCCGGAGGTGCAGTCGGTCCAGCCCCCCCTGGGCGAACAGGCCGGCCAGGGCTCCTACGGGTTCATCATACGTTTCCCTCAGTTGTTGCTGGATAGAATCGCCGAGAATGAAAAAATCTCATCCGAATCCGACCCTTCCGTTGTTATTCATCATGTTGAAAGGCTCCTGCGAGACAGGTTCGAGGAAGACTTCCCCCCCAAGGGGCTGGAGGTCTCCATCGAGGAGGGCAGATTCGGCCGGATAGACTTCGACCTCGTTCCCGCGGAAGACACACCCCGCACACGTCTGGAAGACAGCGCCGCCAGGGTCCTCAAGGAAAACGGATACACCGACGACAGGTTCAGTTTCCGAAAGCCGGCCGGGCAAAAGGTGCTGAAGGTCTCCCTGAACACGGAATATCAGGGCAGGGAACTCCAGTCAATCCTGGACAAAATAAAGGAAGGCTTGGATAAAGACGATGCTCTGGGCGACGAAGCGTATAAATTCGTAAACGTAACCGATCTCAATGCGGACCCGACGCCGGTAGTGGTGATATACGTCACAGTCGAGGTGCCGCCGCACTTCAGCGACGCGCAGGCAAAGGAGTTCCTTAACCGCATTCCCGGCTTGATAACCGACGTCGTTGCATCCAACACCGCCCGCGAGACGGACGAGGGCGTCACGGCGGGCTACAAGGTGATAAAAGTGGAACAGGTGCCCGGCGAGAATCTGGAGAAGTACAGTAACGAAGGCGGCAAGAAGTATCAAAAGTTCCAGACTGAGACCGAGTGCCGCGACAACTTCCAGACCGCCGTGCAAATGCTCACCACGATACTCTCCAAGAACCTGCCGGAGAAAGAAATAGTACTGTCGGACGACACTGGGATCAGGCCGGTCATAGCCCCCGGCGGCATAGGCCAGGCGATGGCGATAACGGGTTCCGTGGCAAAAGAACTGCGCTACAAGGGATTCACGGCTTTCATCCTCGCGATGGCGGGCATAATCCTGTACGTCTGGTTCCGCTTCAGGCAGTTCAGGTTCGGCGTTGCGGCCGTGGTCGCCCTGACGCACGATGTGCTGATAACCGTCGGGATACTGGCGCTGCTCGATTCCCTCCCGTTCTTCACCATAAAATTCGACCTGCCGGTCGTCGCCGCGCTGCTGACCATCGTCGGCTACTCAATCAACGACACCATCGTCGTCTTCGACCGCATCCGCGAAAACATGGGACTGCACCGCGACGAAAGATACTTCATCCAGAACATCGACAACAGTATCAACCAGACCCTGACGCGCACCGTCTGGACCTCGCTCACCACGTTCACGGTGGTCCTGTGCCTGGTGCTGCTCGGCGGCGACATGATACGCGGCTTCTCCGTCACGATGTGTATCGGGGTGCTGGTGGGAACGTATTCATCCATCTTCATCGCCAGCCCGGTGGTCGTCTGGTTCCACAGGCGCGACATAGGCGCAATGTCCGCCGCAGCGAAGTTCACCCGCGGTCGCAAGTGAGAGAGACCGCGCCCCCCGGGCGCCGCCCCGGCCTTATGTAAGCGCCAGGATGAAGGACATCTCAAAACTCATCATTGTCGGCTCGACCGCGCTGCTCGTGCTCGGTGCGGTGTTCTGCATGCTCTTCGTGGAAGCGAGAACCCGCGCCGACGAAGCCCGCCGCCCCTCCTTCAACCCGACCCCGCCGGACGCCGGCCCCGCCGAAAACGCGAAGCCCGTGGATGTGGATACGGACCACGAGGACGTCGCCGTTGCGGAAGCGGCACCGGAACTGCCCGACACGGTGCAACTGCCGGTTGATTTCAGACTGTCGCGCGCAGCCAGTTTGAACGAAATCGTGGCCAGATACTACGCCTCCATAAGACTCCACGACGGCAGCGCCATCCCCATCCGGCCCGCAGACCTGCCTGCCATCGCCCGCCGCATCGCCAAATACAACGGCGGCATCGACCCCCGCATGGCCCTTCCCGCCGGCGCGGTCATAGAACTCCCCCGCGTCTACGTGGTGGCACGGGGGGACCGCCTGGTGCACATCGCGCGAAAACTCTACGGCGACGGCCGTCGCTGGCGCGACATATACAACCTCAACACCAACCTCATTAAAAAGCCCGACGAAATCCGCCCCGGCTGGATCCTCCTCCTCCCCGACTGACCCCAAAAAAGGGGACTGTCCCCTTTTTCCGATTTTTGGAGTTGTAATTCCTTATGTTTTGGGGTATAAGAAAAGCGAGTGTCCCCTTTTTCGCTTTTGGAGGATATAATATGCCGCGTCGCGCCAGATTTGTCCTGCCCCATTATCCGCATCACATCGTTCAGAAAGGCAACAACGCCCAGCATACTTTCCTGGACGGAGATGACTTCGCCAGGTATCGTCAACTTGTCCATGATTATTCGCATGAACGCGAGGTTGCAATCCAGACATACTGTCTGATGGGCAACCACGTCCATCTGCTCAGCGTGCCTGAAGGGGACACGGCACTCGCGGAGATGATGCGCTCCGTTGCCTGCCGCTACACACAATACTTCAACAAGAAGTATGGCAGGAAGGGCAGGCTGTGGGAGTCGCGCTTCCGGTCATCCGTCGTAGACACCGATGAATACCTTTGGTGGGTATCACTTTATATCGAGTGGAACCCCGTCCGCGCCAAACTCGTTACACGCCCTGAAGAATGGCGTTACTCCAGCGCGCGGCATCATGCACTCGGCGAAAAAGACCCGCTTGTCGCCGAGGCGCTGTTCGACGCATTGGACATGGAGGAATACAGGAAACTGCTCAATGAGGGTCCGCCCGAGGAACGGGTGAACGAAATCCGCAAGAGCACCCACGCGAACCGACCCATCGGCGGGAGCGATTTTCTAACACGCCTCAAAGCGTCATTCGGGATTTCAGCACGCAGCAAGCGCGGCCGACCGCGCAAAATCGTCACCTGAAATTGACTCTCGACGGCCGTTCAGAACGGCTTCTAAACCCCGAAACCGCAAAAAAGGGGACACTCGCTTTTCTAAGTACTTATTGCGGCGCACGTTAGGGCTCCCAAATCACGAAAAAGGGGACTGTCCCCTTTTTTTGGGGGAAAGTGGGAACTTTGGGGCGCGGGGCGCGTCTAAGGCGATGGTTGGGAGGAGACCCGCTGGGGTTTTTTCCCGGGACTGATTTGCGCCACAGGCGCGCGTCAAGAAATGGAGGAGTCTGCCATGAGACGGATTGTATTTTTCAGCATGTTGCTGCTGGTGCTTGCCGCAAGTGCGGCGTATCCAACCCGCATGATTATCATGCCGCCCGGGAAGGAAATACCGCCGGACTGGCCCCGCAGGATTTCCCCGATTGACGTCAAACTCTTGAAGGTTGACGTGAAGATTGACAACCAGGTGGCCGTGACGAAGGTCGACGAGGTTTTTCATAACCCGAACATTTGCGCCGTGCACTGCGAGTACTTCTTCCCGCTGCCCGAGGGCGCGGGTGTGTCGGATTTCAGAGTCCGCGTAGGCGAGAAGGAACTGAAGGGAGAGGTGTTGACGAAGGAAGAGGCGCAGAAGTTGTACATGGAGATGCTCCGGCAGCACAGGAATCCCGCCCTGCTGGAGATGGCCGGCCGGAGGGTCTTCCGCGTGAGATTGGGCGTGGTGCCGGCCAACGGCGAGGTGCGAATCAGGTTTCAATTCGTGCAGGCGCTAAAGGCGGAGTCGGGCATGGTGGATTACTCGTTCCCCCTGGGCATCGCCCGCGAGCACCCCAAGCCCATCGGCACTCTGTCTTTCCACGCCGAGATAAGGTCGGATACGCCCATAAAGAACATCGTCTCGCCCAGTCACAATGTCAGGATTGAGCGCAACGGCGACAGGGCGGTAACGGTCGTCTACGAGGCCGAGAACGTGCCGTCGGAGCGCGACATGCAGTTGCACTATTTGCTGTCAAAGGACGACATCGGCCTGAGCCTGCTTACTTACAGGACCGGTACGGACGACGGATACTTCATGCTGCTCCTTTCGCCGAAGATAAAGGACGGAAAGGTCATACCGAAGGACATTGTATTCGTCATCGACCGTTCCGGCTCCATGTCCGGCAGGAACAAGATCCAGCAGGCGCGGAATGCGCTGGAGTTCTGCCTCAACAGCCTGAACGACGGCGACCGCTACGACATCATCTCGTTTTCCGACAACGTTACGCCTTTCAGGGGGTCGCTCCAGGACTTCACCACGGACAAGGAGAAGGCCGAACTGCACAAGACCCATGCGGAAGCCCTGAAGTACGCGAGGAACATACAGGCCGCCGGCGGCACGGATATCAACTCGGCGCTGCTGAAGGCGCTCGCTGAAATCAAGGATTCAAAACGGCCCGCTTACATCATCTTCCTGACGGACGGTTTGCCCACCGTCGGAGAGACGAATTCCGACAACATCGTCGCCAACGTGACCACGGCCAACGCGCAGAAGGCGAGGCTCTTCGCCTTCGGGGTCGGCTATAACGTGAACGCGATAATGCTGGACAGGCTGGCGGAGGAAAACAGCGGCGCGAATGAGTACGTCGTGGAGAACGAAAACATCGAGGTCAAGGTGTCGGCTTTATACGCCAAGGTGTCATCGCCGATGCTGTCGGACATCGCAGTCAAGGCGGGCGTGGGCGCGGGACTGTACGACGCCTATCCCAGGCGGCTGCCGGACATCTTCCGCGGCAGCCAGTTGATTCTCTTCGGCCGCTACAAAGGCTCCGGTAAGGTCAAGGTAACATTGACCGGAAAGGTCGGCGATGGGGAGCAGAAGTACGAATACGAGGCCGATTTCGCAAAGGGTGAAACGGCCCACGATTTCCTGCCGCGGCTGTGGGCGATGCGCAAGATATCGTATCTCATCATGGAATTAAGGGCGAAAGGCGAAAACAAGAAGACCGAAGAACTGCAGAAAGAGATAACCGCGTTGAGCCAGCGTTACGGCGTCATCAATGAGTACACCTCCTACCTGATTCAGTCCAGGGGCGAGGCGATACCGCAGAACGTGCGTCTCCAGCGTGAGGCGCAAGTACGTGTAAAAGGCGAACTTGATAGAGCGGCCCAGCAGGCCCGCGCACCCGGCGGCGTCGGCGGCGTGAAGTTCAGCCAGCGGAACATAGCCGAACGGAAGGGCTGCACCCAGGCGGATTTCGAAGCGGTGCAGGATGAGGATTTCCGCCGCGTGCAAAAGACCTGCATGCGTAACCTCCGCGACCGCACCTTTTACCTGAACGACCGGGACCAGTACGTCCAGAGCGACTTCAAGGAAAAGACCGAGACGCAAAAGGTGGAATACCTCAGCGATGAGTACTTCGCACTGATTGAGAAACACCCGGATGCCGCGCAATACCTCTCCGTCGGCGAACAGGTGGTATTCAACATCGGCGAGACGTGGTACGAAGTATATGTAAAGCCGGAAAAACCCGCCGCCGCCGACAAAGAGGCTGAAGGGACCCAGAACGATGCCGGTGACGATAAACCCGTGACGGAAGAAGCAGGAGAAAAGCCTTCCGAAAAATAGAGAAAAATGTATAATAAACTAGGTACGGTGTCCATTTTTGCACTCGGAACTTGGGACGGTCAGGGGGTCAGACGCTGAGGAGGAGCCCCGACTTGTCGGGGCGACGGGGAAGGGTCTGACTCCCCGGCCCGAAAAAGAGAAAGGACGAACCATGACAAAATTGACGCTATCTCTTATCGCGGTTCTCCTGGCATTGGGCGCGGTTGTGTCCTGCGAGCTGCGGCCCGAGGAAGAGCCGCCCCAGGAAGACGAAATCGATATGACCTTTACGCCGGACGTGCCCCCGGACGGCCGCCTGATTAGCAAGGACGGCTGGCACCTGGTCATAGAGTACCGCCTCAAGGGCACTCGCAGCGAAGGCCAGCACGGCAGGCTCTACCGCGGCGACCAGGAAATCACAGGCAGGGAAGGCGACGAGATTGATACGCCCCTGGGCAGGATGAAACACTACGGCGACAAGGCCGACCATCCCTGGAAAGAGACGGGCTGGAACTACGCCGACAAGTCAAAGATAAAGTGTTCCTCGGAAGTCGAAGGCGGCGAATAACAGCCGGCGA
>JAUXGI010000077.1 GCA_030622295.1 Planctomycetota bacterium | reverse complement strand
GTCGAACTCATCAACCGCTACGTCCCCCTCTGGCATTGAGAGCCTATCCCAGAAGGCTGCGACCGGGGGGCATCGCCTCAGGCGGGTCGGCGAGGGGGGGGGCAAAGGTCAGCCGAAGGCGCCTTATCTTTGCCGCCACCCTTCTTTTCTGAGCCAGATTTCGCCTTCCTCGGGGTCCTTGTAGCGGACGTACCAATGGCTCAAGGACTTCTTGTACCAACTCTTCGCGAATATCCGTTCGATTTCGGGCATTGAACTTTCGTCAAATTCGTTTGCCTTGAGCAGGGCGAGGTAGAGGTCCTTACGGTTTGCGTTCTCGCGCTGGATGATCTTGCGCAGGTTCTTCTGTTCATCCAGGCCCAGTTCTTCCGACCCGTCCAGCCGCTCCATGAGATAACCCCGCAGGTTTTCGCCAGCCGAGCCGTTGTCCTTGAACGGCTTGTACTCTTCAAAGTTCCTCTTCATCTTTTCTTTGATTGCTTCAATCTCCGGGTTTTCCACCGTTATGTCAATATCATCGGCATAGGCAGGGCTGATGAAAGACCACGAAGCAATGCGGCGCGCAGGCAGCGCGCCCTCCGGGCCGACGTCGGGGGCGTCATTCAGGTGGCCCTGGACTTCGTCGACTATCCTGTCGGCCACATCCTGGAACTGCGCCTCCGGGAAGGAGATATACATGTTGACGGTGACGCAGCCCGCTATCATGATTGCCGCTGCAAACGCGATTATTCTTCGTATCTTCATGGCTGACTCCTCTCCTGTATCTGTCCGACATATTCGACGCCCGATTCTACCACATATTCATTCATAATGAAACAAACCGGACGCGACACGTGGGGCAGTGTCAACAAGAGGGGTCAGCCCCCTTTTATTGACACTGAAAAAATTGTCGCTTCATGGAAAAGGTGCTAGAATACGTGTATGGTGGAGTTCAGACTGACAACGGATTTCGAGGCTAGGGGCGACCAGCCGCGGGCGGGTGAGGAACTGGTCGACGGCCTCGAGAAGGGACTGGAGCATCAGACGCTGCTGGGCGTGACCGGCAGCGGCAAGACGTTCACCATGGCAAACGTAATCGCCCGCGTGAACCGCCCCACCCTGGTCATCGCCCCGAACAAGACGCTGGCCGCGCAACTCTGCTCGGAGTTCCGTGAACTGTTTCCCGAGAACGCAGTGGAATACTTCGTTTCATATTACGACTATTACCAGCCCGAGGCCTATGTGCCTCGCATCGACCTGTACATCGAGAAGGACGCCTCCATCAACGAGCGTATCGACAAAATGCGCCACTCCGCGACCTACTCCCTGTTCGAGCGCAACGACGTGATAATCGTCGCGAGCGTCTCCTGCATCTACGGCCTGGGTTCGCCGGAGGCGTACCACGACATGCTGCTGCTTTTGCGCCAGGGCCAGGAGATAGACCGCAAGGCGATATTGTCGAAACTCGTACAGATACACTACCGGCGGAACGACATTGATTTTCACCGCGGGACGTTCCGCGCCCGAGGCGACGTGATTGACGTCTTTCCCGTTTACGAAGAAGCGCGCGCCGTGCGCATCGAGATGTGGGGAGACGAGGTGACGAAGTTATCGCTCATAGACCCGTTGCGCGGCCGGGACATCGAGACGCTTGAGAAAGCGGCGATATATCCCGCGACGCACTACGTGACCGACAGGGAGAAACTGGAGCGTGCGATAAAGGAAATCGAGAAGGAGATGGAGGAACGTGTGGAGTGGTTCCGCGCCGAGGGCAAGTTCGTGGAAGCGCAGAGGCTGGAGCAGCGCACGAAGTACGACCTGGAGATGATGGAGCAGTTGGGATACTGCACGGGAATAGAGAACTACTCGCGCCACCTTGACGGGCGCGCGGAAGGCAAGCCGCCGCCCACGCTTGTCGATTTCTTCCCGGATGACTGCCTCCTGTTCATAGACGAGAGCCACATCACCGTACCGCAACTGGGGGCGATGTACCGCGGGGACCGCTCGCGCAAGGAGACCCTGGTGGAGTACGGGTTCCGACTGCCGAGCGCACTGGACAACCGGCCGCTGAAATTCGAGGAGTTCGTCGAGCGAACCGGCCAGGTGATATATGTGTCGGCGACGCCGGGCGGCTACGAACTGGAAAAATCAAAAGGCGCGGTTGTGGAGCAGATAATCCGCCCCACGGGCCTCATCGATCCGGAGGTAGCAGTCAAACCCGCGAAGAATCAGGTTGACGACCTGCTGGAGGAGATACACGCCCGCGTGGGAAAGGGCCACCGCGTGCTCGTGACCACACTGACCAAGCGCATGGCGGAAGACCTGACCGAGTATTACCATGAACTGGGATTAAGGACGAAGTATCTGCACAGCGACATAGATACCATCGAGCGCGTGGAGATACTGCAGGCGCTCAGGCGGGGGGATTTCGACATCCTGATAGGAATTAACCTGCTGCGGGAAGGGCTTGATTTGCCTGAGGTATCGCTGGTGGCGATACTGGACGCGGACAAGGAAGGCTTCCTGCGAAGTGAGCGCTCGCTAATACAGACGTTTGGCCGGGCCGCGCGCAACATAGACGGGCGGGTGGTCATGTATGCCGACCGCGAGACCGAATCCATGCGCCGCGCAATCGACGAAACCAACCGCAGGCGAAAGAAACAGGCCGCCTATAACAGGAAGCACAACATCACACCGGAAACGGTCAAGAAGGAGATAGTGTCAATCCTCAGTTCCATCTACGAGGCGGACTACGTGACCGTGCCGAAGGTCGCGGAAAAGGAGGCCGCCTATCGCGCCGCCAGGGATATGCCCAAATGCATCGCAAAATTGCGCAAGGAGATGAAGCAGGCCGCCGACAACTTGGAGTTCGAACTGGCCGCGGAAATCCGCGACGAAATCAAGGCTCTCGAAGAAAAGGAACTGGCGTATATGGGAAAATAGCGCCGAAGCGCCGAAGGTCATGGCCCCAGGTCTCCGCTCTTCCCGCCCGAGCCGTGGTGAGAAATGTGGGTTGGTTCGCAGCATAACAATCGCGCCTCTGTCCGCAGGCAACAAAAACGCTGGCGAGAAATGGGGGCTGCGGCTCAAATCAATGATGCTTGCAGCCGAAACGACCGCTCCTGAGGGCAAGGGCGGCGAGGGAGGATACGAGAAGGAATATCGTAAGCGGTTCGGGCACTTTGACGGAAAAAGGTGCGTCGTCCAGTACATCGCCCGCAAAGGCATATCTCTTTGCGTAAATATTGTAAGTGTCGACGGGTTCTTCGCCTTCATGCTCGAGCGCTTCCCATGTAATGATGAAATTGCCGGAATCGTCCATGGCGGCATCGGGCGTGGGCCAGTTCCAGGTGCCGAACTCGGAGACCGGGAACTCGTCGTCGATGGGATATCCGGCGGCGTCAAACCTGCGCGCAAAGACCCGGATATTGTTCTCGTCTCCTTCCAGCGGCCCCTGCCAGGTTATCAGGAAATCTCCGCTGGCCGACGATGCGACCTGCGGGAAGAGTTGATTGCCCAGGCAAGAGGAGTTGACAAGAAACTGCCGTCCTATCGGCGTTCCACTTTCGTTGAATCGCCGGGCATATATGTCGGTGCCGCCGGAGTCTTCGCGGACCCAGGCGACCATGAACATGTCCCCGTTGGAGGTGACCGACGGCAGGTAGTGGCCGTCTCCAAAACCGGTATTGGCCTGCTGCGCCGCGCCATGGGGCAGACCGTCACTGTCATAACCCCGGACGTAGACATCCGAATCCGGGTCGGTCCACGCGAGCAACATGCTGCCTGCCGAGTCATACGCCCCGGACGAGCAGAACCCGACGCTGGCCACGAGGTCCGGCGTTATCGCATTGCCGGCGGAATCATAGCGACGAACGCACACGTACCCGGTGGATGGGTCGGACCAGTCTGTCCATGTAACGGCGAAGTTCCCCGAGGGCGCGATTATCGACGAATGACAGGGGTCATCACCAGCAGGTAATGTGGCCACCTGGCCGGCGGGATGCAGAGAGTTGCCCGAGGGGCCGAACAGTTCCACCCAGATCGCGGTTTCAGTAGTCTGTTCCTTCCAACTGATAATGTAATTGCCGCCCGGGTTGCGGGCCACGGAAGGCCGCGACTTGGGGCTTCCCATGCCCGGCCATACTTCCTCCGCCCCCAGGCGGGTACCGTCCAATCCGAAGCGCTGGACGCCGATGTTGTCCTGATATTCCCATGCCGCGACGAAATTGCCGCTACAGTCCATGCCCACAGTCGCGTTGCTGCACGGCAGCATGGTTGAACTGTTTACGCGAAACTCACCGGCCCATGCGGCTGACCGCGTCAGCAGGGCCAGAGCGACGAAAACAAGCAGTCGGAATTTTCCCATTCTGGTAAACATGTTGCGCTGCCCCCAATCAGTTGCCATACTCTCCCCTTGAACGGCAATATCCGTATTCCCATCCAGGACTCCAGAGATGCAATATCCGTCCCTATTTATAGACACAGCGAGTGTGCCGAAAGGCTCGCAAAATTTTCCGTAAAACCGAGATTTTTTCCGATTCTGACCTCGGAGGCCGTCTCCGAAGTCATGCGGGCCGGCTATTGTGCAACTTCCCGTCTCCCGGGCTTTTTGGTATAATCTGCGCCGTCATGGCCGCGAAAAATCACATCATTCCCAACATCCGGACAATCTTGGAGCAGGCGCCCGCAGCCGCCGGCGTATACCTGATGAAGGCGCGCAGCCGCCCCGACGACCCCGGGACGGTCGTCTACGTGGGCATGTCGGTAAACCTGAGAAACCGCGTCCGGACGTATTTCACCGGCTCAGGTGACGGCAGGGTCGCCTGTGAGTTTATCCGAAGGAACGTGGACGACATCGAGTTCATCGTTACGGATTCCGAAAAGGAAGCCCTCCTTCTGGAGAACGTCCTCATCAAGAAATACAAACCGGTGTACAATGTGCGCCTCAAGGACGACAAGACATACCTGAGCATACACATCAATCCGAACGAAGAATGGCCGCGCCTCAGGACCATTCGGGTGCGCAGAACACCGCCGAAAGGCTCCGGCAAGTATTTCGGGCCGTATTCGTCCGCGGACGCCTGCCGACAGACGGTCAGGGTCATCAACCGCCTCTTCCCGCTGCGCAAGTGCAGCAACAGCAACTTCCGCAATCGCACCCGCCCCTGCCTCTACCACGGAATAAGGCAGTGCCTCGGCCCGTGCTGCGGCCTGGTTGACCACGGGACATACGTGGACATCGTACGGCAGGTCGTCGACATCCTGCGGGGACATGCCGCGAGCGTCATAGAGCAACTCGAGACTGAGATGGGAAGGCTTGCCGACGAGGAGAAGTTTGAAGGGGCGGCAGTCATTCGCGACAGAATCCGTGCGATACGGCAAACGCTGGAAAAGCAGAAGATGGTCAAGCATTCACCGATTGACCGCGACATCTTCGGCTGCTATCGCCACGGCGACGAAATCATGTTTCAGCAACTCCCCGTCAGAAACGGCATGCTCCTGACGGGGGGCAGTTTCCCCGGGCGGGCGTATGATTTCCCCCCCGAGGAGGTGCTCGGGTCGTTCCTCTTTCAGTATTACGAGCGCGAAGAAGCGGCCCCTCCGGCCGAGATCCTGGTGCCGCACGATTTCGAGGGCAGGAGCAGCCTGGAAAGCGTGCTGACTGAAAGAAAGGGCGGAAAGGTGACTATAACTGTCCCCCGACGCGGCGAAAAAGCGCAACTGGTGCGGATAGCCGCGCGCAACGCCGAGGTGGTCTTCAAGGAAAAACACAGCGAAGAGGAACGCATGCGCAACCTGCTCGAATCCATCCGGGCAAAACTGCGCCTGCGGAACTTCCCCCATCGCATCGAGTGCTGCGACATATCGAACATCGGCGGCGCCGAGGCCGTCGGGTCGATGATCGCCTTCATCGACGGGGTGCCGGAGAAGTCGGAATACCGGCGATTCCGCATCAGGACGGCCGCCGGCTCCGACGATTACGCCATGATGAAAGAGGTCATAGCCAGGCGCCTGCGGCACTCACACTCGGAGGAAGGCTCGAAAGAAGAAGTCCTGAAGAATCGCTGGCCCATGCCCGACCTCATCCTCGTGGACGGCGGCAAGGGACAACTGAACGTGGCGCGCGC